>ONNU01000193.1 GCA_900319255.1 uncultured Eubacteriales bacterium | reverse complement strand
CTCGGCGTTGTAGGCGGTGTGCTTGCAATTGCAGGCGTTGTTATCTGCCCGATAACCTCTGGTGATACAGCATTCCGCAGCGCAAGGCTTATCCTTGCCGAGACCTTCAAGCTCGATCAGAAAAGTATCAAAAACCGCCTGCTGATAACCTTGCCCCTTCTTTTGATAGGCGGCTTTCTGACATGGTTTGCTATTGTAAATGATGATGGCTTTCAGATAATATGGCGTTATTTTTCATGGAGCAACCAGACGCTTGCAATGATAGCGCTGTGGGTATCGACTGCATATCTGCTGAAGGAAGGAAAATATCGTTTCGGCTCTTTGATAACAGCTTTCCCCGCAGCCTTTATGACAGCTGTAAGCATAACATATATACTTATTTCACAGGAAGGCTTCCGTCTTGATCAGACAATTTCATATATTGCAGGACTATCTGCAGCAGCAGTCCTGTTTACTGTCTATATCATAGCTTTCGTTCGCAGAAATAAAACTCATAAAGCCATCAATGCATAACGGCAATACCTGCATGACAGACAATATAATGATATGATATAAAGAGATATAATCCGGCGGCTCATATATTCGCCGGATTATTTTATATCTTTGTGCAAGGTTAATAAATATTATTCATAATCTTAATGCACTTTTGTAGGTGATTATGTGTTATAATGTTACTTGTACTGCAATTGATCTTATTTGTTATGTTTTTCTGAATTATTGCAGCGTATATAATTCAATATTTTCAGGAGGGAATCAAATGAAAACAAGTATTGAAAACAATACTCTGACAATTTATCTTGAAGGGCGCATTGATACCAGTAATGCGGCAGCTGTGGAAAAAGAAATGGTATCAGCAGTTGAAGGCGCGCCTGATGCATCGCTTGTATTGGATGCTGCGGGTCTGGAATATATTTCATCCGCCGGACTGCGCATACTGATGAAGCTGAGAAAAATGAAAAAGGAAGGCCTTCCGATGATAAACGTTTCATCGGATGTATATGATATTCTTGATGTAACAGGATTCACAGAGCTTCTGGAGGTAAAGAAAACTCTCAGGGAGATCTCTGTTGACGGCTGTGAATTGATAGGCTCCGGCGGCTACGGCAAGGTTTATCGTATAGACAAGGAAACTATCGCAAAGATCTACAGCCCCGGCGTAAGCCTCAGCTTTGTTGAGCAGGAAAGAAATACATCCCAGAAGGCTTTTCTCATGGGCGTGCCGACTGCAATTTCATATGATGTTGTAAAATGCGGTGATTGTTACGGTGTTGTATATGAGCTTCTCAATGCGAAAACTACTGCGCAGATCATTGATGAAAACCCGGCAAAGATACAGGAGGTTTTTGGCAAAAGCGCAGCGCTGCTGAAACAGCTGCATCAGATCGTCCCAGGTGATGACAGCGGACTTCCTGATCGTAAGGATAAGCTCCTTTCATGGGTGGATAGTATTTCAGAATATATCACAGAAGAGGAAGCTGCAAAGATAAAGGGCTTTATCAGAAGCATTCCTGACCGCAATACCTTCCTGCATGGTGATTACAATGCAAAAAATGTTATGATCCAGGACGGAGAGTTCCTGCTTATTGATATCGGTGATGCTGCGATCGGTCATCCTGTATTTGATATTGCAGGACTTATGCTGGCATTCATTATTTTACCCAATTCACGCGGTGGCGGAAAAAGTGACGAAGAGCTTAAACGTCTGCTGGGTTTTGATTTCCAGTACGCTCAGAGCGTTTGGGGAGTAATGTGCGCGACTTATTTCGGACTCAGAACACCTGAAGAAATCGGCGCTGTAACTCAGAAGCTTATGCCGTATTGTCTGCTGCTTATGAGCTTTCATGCGTTCGGCGTAAACAGAGGTAATGAAGCTATGAATAAGATCCTTGTCGAAAAGGTAGTACGCGAAAAACTGCTTCCTTCAATCGACTATGCTCAGCCGATTGATTTCTGATCTGCTGAAAATCTGAATAACCAAAAACACTCCCTGCCAGGTCATGGCAGGGAGAAAATCTTTATTGCTTCTGATGATCGGGCGGCGCGCGGCTTATATCGGTTTGCTTTTCCTTTTGCGCAGTCTGAGAAATTTTTTCCTTGACGGTGATAAAAACGGCGAACAGAAGAATAACTCCCCCTGTAATAATAAGATAAAAGCCGAAGCCTGTTCCTGAATGGATTTTCTTAGGATCTTTGGGATCATAACGGATCTCTATCTTATCTCCGACAGATAATGAATTATTGTCCGAATCAAGAACGGAATTATATTTTTTCCCGTTAATAGTATATTCTGCCTTAATAATATGCTGATGCAGGTCATTATTGATCGAAACTATAACGGCGGAGGTTTTTTCAGATCCTGTTGATTGATAAAGTATCGTTAATACACCTGTTCCAAGCAGGAGCATTGATATTACAGCTGCCAATATCTTCAGTCCGCGTCCTTTTTTTGACATAGTGTCACTCTCCTTTGATACGATCCCTGCTTCCGAGATGCTTTTTCCTACATTATTTATAACCTGATTTTAGCCGCTTAAGTCCGGGGAACTGAGGGGGATAAGGAAAGGGGATTCCAAAAGGTGGAAAATACTAATAAAGTATGACTCAAAGCATGAAGGCGGAACAGCAAATTCCATTTATCCGCCCGCAATTGAGATGTCAGTTTCACGGATTCAGTTCTCCTTTGATACGATCCCTGCTTCCGGGATGCTTTTTCCTACATACTATAATATTATATCATACAATGTTAAACAAAAACCTTACAAATGTAAATGAATCCAGAAAAAAATCATACTTTTCAGAGAATTATTAATTATTTTACAATGCGTTCAGAATTCCTTCATATATAAATCGTCCTCCGCAGATGCTGCTCTGCGGAGGACTGTGATTTATTTAGTTTGTATCCTGCAGTGCATCGAAGCCGGTTTCGCCGGTTCTTACACGGACAATATCTTCAACATCGCTGATAAAGATCTTACCGTCTCCGATGTGTCCTGTGTAGATAGCCTTGACGGCTGTATCCACAACTTCCTTTACAGGAACCTTGCAGACGATGATGTCTACCTGGATCTTCGGCAGGAGGTTCATTTCGACCTCTACGCCTCTGTAATATTCAGTTTTACCCTTCTGTACACCGCAGCCAAGAACCTGGGTAACGGTCATACCGGTTACGCCGATAGCTGAAAGCGCAGTGTTCAGGTCTGTAAATTTGCTCTGCTTTGTGATGATAGTAACCTTTGTAAACTTCACGCCGTCTGAGGTAGAAGCAGTCTTTTCCTTCTTGTTGAGAGTGATCTCCACAGCCTTCTCGGGCGGAACCATGCCTTCCTTGAATTCTTCGCCTGTTTCGCCGGTAAGAACCTGAGGAACGGGCATAAAGTCTGCATAAGAGCTTGAAAGACCATGCTCGGTAAGGTCAAGACCTCTGACTTCTTCTTCTTTTGAAGCACGCAGACCGATGGTCTTCTTGAGTACAAAGAATACGACTGTCATTATAACTGCTGTATAGCCAACGATGCAGAGGATACCGAGAGCCTGTTTGCCCAGCTGAGCGAAGCCGCCGCCGTAGAGAAGACCGAGAGTATCCTGATCCTTTGAGAAGATACCTACTGCAAGAGTACCCCAGATACCGTTGCACATATGAACTGCAACAGCACCAACAGGATCGTCTATCTTAAGAACATTATCTACAAATTCAACACCGATTACTACTAATATACCGGCAACAAGACCTATTATGATTGCACCTAAGATATCGACCGT
>ONNU01000191.1 GCA_900319255.1 uncultured Eubacteriales bacterium | reverse complement strand
TTGCTCTGCGTGAGATCAGTTACATCAATACTGCACCCGAGTTTCTCAGCAATAGTCATAATGGTACTAAGCTGCGGAGTGATAATATGTACTTCAATCCTGCCGATTGTTGACTGCGGCATACCGCAGCGTGCCGCCAGTTCCTTCTGGCTGAGTCCTAACTGTTTCCTCTTTTCCCTGAGCTTTTCCACGATTTTTGCTGTATTATCCATACCAATCCCTCCTGATAGTATTATAGCAGAAACGCTATTCAAAGGCAAGTTTTTTCGGGGGGAAAAGCCCCGAAAAAAATTTAGTCAAGTACGATTATCCGAATCATACTTGACTATTTTTTGATGCTTGTGTTAGACTAATCATAGATCTTAAAGCAATAAATTAGTACAAGCTATGAGTGGATAAATCAAAAATTAATCGGAGAAAGAAAATGAAAAGCGATGAAATAAAAGAAAATGCCGACCGTATTTTATATGAGTTTGGGCTGATTGACAAACTTAAAAAAATAGGAAATGCACATATCGTCGGCAGCTATCGTATGGATATGATGGCGTGGAACGATCTTGATATCGACATCGAAAATCAGGATATGTCGCAGGAAAAGCTATACGAGCTGACCGCCTTTATCATTGAACGGTTTCATCCTGTATGGTTTGAGGGAAAGGAAGAAATAAACGATAAGGGTCAAAAGGTGTGGTTTCTCGGATTTGAAACAATGATAACAGGCAAACTGTGGAATGTTGACCTGTGGTTTTTCGACAGAGATACTATCAGGGACGCAGAGGCTTACTGCAACAATATAAGCATGAATACTACTCCGGCGCAGAAGGATGCTATAATCGATATCAAGACTGAGCTTATCGCCCGTGAACTATATTCTGATGATAAATATAAAAGTATGGATATATATCGGGCAGTTATGGAACATAATGTAAAAACTATTGAAGAATTTATTCGGAGGCAAACAAATGAACATCACAACAAAACAATTTCAGATACTATCTGATATGGAGTTGGTATGGAATTTCCTTGTAGAAAACTATGACAGGAAAAACTGCAGCGGTATGGCTGCGCCATTCTTTGAATATGCTCTTTCATCCTCATGGATGGATAAATCCTATACATACCTTGACAGAATATGGTTTGACGGTGATAAGGTAGTCGCCTTTATATATTACGAATCACCTGTCACCAACATATTTTTCAGTGTCAGAAAAGGATATGAATTTCTTGCGGCTTAGCTTATAGATTACGCTGTCACCACTATGCCGGATATCAATAATGAGCAGCAGCTTGTTCTTTTTAACGGACAGGACTTTTTGAAAGAAGCTGCAAAAAATCGTGGTTTCAAAATGGTATATGAATTTGAAAGTCTGGAATTCGACTTTAAAAAAGAATTGAATTACGAGCTGCCAGAGGGTTACCATTTTGTAGATCACAAGGATGTGGATATCGTAAAGCTTGCAAGGCTTGGCTGGTACGGCTTTGATAACGGAGATAAGGGCGAATTTGTAGATTGGGATAAATATGATGATTCAGATGACTGGACTCCTGCAAAATCCTATAAAAGCGTAGAGGGTGCAGTTATGTCTCCGCCGCCTCACGCAACACAGGAATATGATGTTATCATTGCCGACGAAAGCGGTGAATACGTATGTTATTCAGGAATGTGGTGGCTGCCGGAAAACCATTTTGCATATATGGAGCCACTGTGCACTGCGCCGGAGCACCGCAGAAAAGGTCTTGCCGCTGCAGCTCTTACTCAGCATTACCGCAGATTAAAGCCTCTGGGAGCTACACATATGTCCGGAGGTGAGGATCCGTTTTATGAAAAGATCGGTTACGGCAAGGGCACTCACTGGACATTTTGGAAAAAGACATAAGGTGATATAACTGTAATGAGAAGCATAACAGAACTGCCTGCATGGGACAGGCTTTTTAAACGGATAGTGTGGGAGCAGATAGGCGGTCTGCAAGGCAAATATATACTTGACTTAGGCAGCGGAGAGGGCATCACGGCGGATCACTTTGCAAAGGATAATACCGTTGTTGCAGTTGAGCCGTGGGATGAAATGCTCAAAAATGCGTGGACTGATAACAGCTACCGTCAGATTGTCGGTGATGTGACCGCACTTTCGGAATTCTCCGATGACACGTTTGATGTAATCATCTGCCATAATGTTTTAGAGTACATCGACGATAAAAATCAGGTCATAAAGAAGCTTGCGAGAGTATTGAAGCCTGACGGTTTCATTTCCCTTGCAAAACACAACAGAAACGGACGCATTATGCAGATGGCTGTGCTCTTGGATGATAAAAAGGCAGCAGGCGTTCTGCTTGACGGAGAAAATTCAGCATCTTCAATATTCGGAGCGATAAGGTATTATGAGGACAGTGATATATCAAGATGGGTACCTGAGCTTCATATCGACAGGTGCTTCGGCATACGCACATTCTGGGATCTGCAGCAGAATCAGGAAAAGCACAGCGATGAAGCTTGGCAGCAGGATATGATGAAGCTCGAAATGCGTGTTTCTGAGATAGATGCATTCCGAAATATAGCCTTTTTTCATCATCTGATAATTACAAAACACACAGAAAGGAATGACGAATAATGAATTTGCTTTTAACAAGCTCACCATTTGGCGAGCCGGGAAAGCCGCTGAACGAAAGCAATGCTTTTGTCCGCAGACTGAGAGAATGTCTGCCGGACAAACTGAGGGCACTTATGATAACATCCGACCCTGATGATCCGGAACTGACACAGGGCTTTTCTGATGCTATACGATATACAATGGAGCTGTCAGGCTTTGTGTTCGGAAATTATACCATTCTGGACGGAAGCAATAAGGAACGCACAAAGGAGCTTGTCGGCACAAGCGATCTGATAATACTTGCAGGAGGTCATGTACCCACTCAGAACAGATTCTTTACAGAGATAGGGCTTCGTGAGCTTATGGCAGATTTTGACGGCACAGTTCTTGGTGTAAGCGCAGGCAGTATGAACAGTGCTGATGTTGTATATGCCCAGCCCGAGGAGGAAGGAGAGGCAGCAGACCCTACTTTTAAAAAGTTTCTTCGTGGGCTTGGGCTGACCAAAACAATGCTCATTCCTCATTATCAGGACACAAAGGATAATATCCTCGACGGCAAAAGGATATTTGAGGATGTCACATACCCAGACAGTATCGGTCGGGAGTTTATCGCTATCTGTGATGGCAGCTATCTCTATTCTGACGGAGCTAATGAAATGATCTGCGGCGAAGCATATCTCATTAAGGATGGCTCACTCGTCAAGCTATGTGGTAACGGAGAAGAAAAACCTCTTGTTTAATAAAATACACGCTCACATTGAGGAAGTCTTAACCTTGCTGTGAGCGTGTTTTTTATGTAGGTGACTCTTTTTAGCGGGAGTGCAGCTGCTCTTTAAAAGTCTATATCAGTCGATGCTAGTGCTTTCTACGGAATCACTGTCATCGTCATCGGACAAGTGATCCCAATCTATCTTGTCAGCGTACTTGTTGAATATGTAATTCATCATGTCGACGAACTTTTCATAGTTATCTTTTATAGGAATATTGTCCATATAATGTACCTCCATTGTTGTGAGGATCGTTACCTACAATATTCTCCATATACCAGAATTAATCTGATCTCCATATTTTATTTATGGAATCACTGAATAAATCGACTTATACTCAGCCAAATAAGACAGAACGAATTTTTTTCACAAATAGGGCAGAGTATTTAATGAAAGA
>ONNU01000035.1 GCA_900319255.1 uncultured Eubacteriales bacterium | reverse complement strand
CAACGAAAAACTATCGTTGACCGACAAAAAATGCAGCCAATAGAACAATCTTACAATCGCGAGGGAAAAGGCTTGCATGGTCATAACATACAACGCGATCTTGACACCGGCGGCACGCCGGCGGCGGCGGCGGCGGTGGTGGTTGAATTTTGGGTGGGGATGGTGTATAATGAAGCTGTAGCGCAAGAGACGGGCAGCGTACCGTTTTTTTTGCTGATTCGGTTTGATGGGAGATGATACAGTGGATGAATTCGCTTTGAGGACCTTTGGTCTGTCTAAAAAATTCGGTAATAAAAGTGTCCTGAATAAGGTCAACCTCAATATCAGAAAAGGGGATATCTATGGCTTTATCGGACCTAACGGCGCTGGTAAAACTACCGCTATGAAGATCGCTCTCGGACTTATTTCCTCTGATGAGGGTGAGATCGAGGTGTTCGGTCAGCCTGCCAATTATAAGAGCTGCAGAAAGGTCGGCTCTCTTATCGAGGCTCCCGGGCTTTATACCGGCTGCTCCGCTTATGAAAATATGAAGCGCTTCGCTATCCTTAATTCCGCTTCGAATGACGATATCTCTTTCTATCTCAGAATGGTGGGTCTTGAGGGTGTGGGCAACAAACAAGTCAAAGCCTTCTCTCTCGGTATGAAACAGCGTCTCGGTATTGCTATCGCTCTTTTAGGTAATCCTGAGCTGCTGATACTTGACGAGCCTGTCAACGGTCTTGACCCCATGGGTATGAGGGATGTCAGGGATATCATTCAGTTTATCAACAAGGAAAGAGGCGTTACCTTCTTTATTTCAAGTCATCTTTTAGGTGAGCTGGAAAAGGTCGCTAATATATACGGTCTTATCAACTGCGGCTGTCTTGTCGAGGAGATCACCGCCACGGAGCTTGCACGACGCTGCGGCTATAATGTTGTCGTCAGGTGCAATGATCCTGAAATGGCGCTTATCATTCTCAAGCAAAAATTCTCTATCGAAAATGCCGAGATCAGCAACGGTCTTATTACCATCCCGGCTGACCCCGCTGTTTCCGGCAGGATAAACGAGGGTCTTGTCAGCTCAGGTATCGAGGTCAGCGAGCTTATTATCAACAGGATAAGCTTTGAGGATTATCTGCTCAGAAAAATGAGCCAGTTCAATGTTGGAAGCGGGGTGGGACAATATGCGTAATCTTTTGAAATTCCATTACAGGCGGCTTTTTCTGCGCTCCAGTCTGTATATATGCATGGGTATTATCGCAGTTCCCCTGATTTTCATATTTTTCATAATCTCATCTTATTTATTCTCATCTGTGAAATTATCCATGAATACTGTTTTTTCAACGATGATGTCAATGGCAAACCTTTCAACTCTGGTGATAGTTTTCACCTCTATTTTCTGCTGTGAGGATTATTCAAAAGGTACTGCCAAGACCCTTTATTCCGCAGGATATCCAAGGTATTTGCTGTTCCTGTCAAAGTTTATCGTTTCGACTACAGCTGCGGCAATGATGTTTGGTATTGTTCTTATTTTCTCACTCTTATGCGGACTGATTTACGGCGCTTCATGGGATACGTCCGATTCCTTGTATTCTACATTTTCTTCAATACTTGGCAATACACCAAAGAATGAGCCGGATTTTGTAATGACGGTATTACAGCAGTTGTTTGTGATAATCGGCGCTCACGCCTGTTATTTTATGGTAGCAGAGCTGCTCGGCAAAACCGGTTTTACCATCGTTCTGTGTATTTTCGGTCCCGGCGTCATCAGCACTGCCTTTATGATCATTACAAATATTTGCTCAATTATTTTTCCCGGCGTTAATTCATCAGAAGCGGCTGACATAGCTTCAACGATCTATATGTACTTCACTGCATACTGGCTGCCGTCAGGTTTAGGATCTTTATACAACTTGATCGGAGGTTCGATCACTGTTCCTTGGATCAGCATTGTAGTTAACACCTTCTACGTTCTTCTTTTCGGCGGTTTTGCGCTGCTCATCACCAACAAAAAGCAAATCAAATGATTACAGATTTTACAGTTATTCTTTATACCCTGGCTTCTATTGTTTGCTGACTTCTTTCAGGGCAGCGGCTTTGCCGCTGCGACAAAAGAGGAGAACCACAAGAGGGTGGCTGCGCCCCCCTCTAAAGGTTCTCCCCTTTTGAAATCCCTTTTCCTTATCTTCCCCCGGGTTCGCTCCACGTGGGT
>ONNU01000188.1 GCA_900319255.1 uncultured Eubacteriales bacterium | reverse complement strand
TCCCCTTTTGAAATCCCTTTTCCTTATCTCCCCCCGGGTTCGCTCCACGTGGGAAAAAATTATCGGATTTCTGCTTTCTGTCCAACGTGCGAATGATCGGTAAGGCAATGCTCGAAATTATTTCACAGCCCCTTGACCTGAACTTTTCCCTTGCCCTTTATGCTTCTTTCAAAGCCCTGATTGCCGCTTCGGCATCCTCTGCCTTGAAAACTCCCGTCCCTGACACACATATATCTGTCCCTGCAGCAGATACCACAGCTGCATTCTTCTGCGATATACCTCCGTCAGCTTCAATAAGCACATCAAGCCCGCGTCTTTTTATCTCATTCCTGATCACAGTGACCTTCGGCATCATATCAGCCATGAATGCCTGACCTCCGAAGCCAGGCTCTACTGTCATTACCAGCACCATATATACCTTATCAAGATACGGAAAAACAGCCTCTGCCGGAGTTCCGGGCTTTATCACCACGCCTGGTAATACTCCCCGGCTTTTTATTTTTTCTATGGTCTTAATCGGATCGGACTTTGCTTCAAGATGGAAGGTGATGATATCAGCTCCTGCATCTGCAAAAGCGTCAATATAATCAAGAGGATGGTCTATCATCAGGTGTACGTCAAAGAGAAGCTTTGTGAGGGGACGCAGGGATTTTATTATCGCAGGACCTATGGTAAGATTCGGCACAAAGTGACCGTCCATTACATCAAGATGTATCAGCTCTGCTCCTGCCTTATCAACTCTTATCATCTCTTTTCCCATCTCAGCAAAATTACAGCTGAGCAGTGAAGGAGCAACCTTCATAATAAAACCAACCTTTCCTTTTGTTTTACGAAAGCCTTCTTGCGCCTATGGAAACGGCTATCAATGCGGCGCACCAGAAGCCTGTATATACAAGCAGCTCAAAGCTTCCCAATTTGGCAAATCCTGAGATAAAGGATATTATCGTTACCAGGATAAAGCCTATTATTATTGCAAGATACTGAACGATCTTTGCGATGGTGACTGTGGATTTTATCCTGATGCAGCCGGAAACGGCATTTGCAAAGGATGAAAGCTTTCCGTTCGTAACAAGATACGCTCTGGATGTTTTTTCCTTTGCGGAAAGCTCGTCATGGCATATCATTCCCAGACCTGTGGGAAGGATCTTGATGCATTTCGGATAAAGACTGAATTTTTCAGCAACGTGCTGCTGGGTGATATTCGGGTCAATGGTTCTGATGACAAAGCACACGCCGCTGTCCTCAAGGCTTCTGAGAGACTGCGCAATAGCTCTGTCAGCCTTATATGTAAGAATGAACATTACCGCAAGCTCGCCGCCTACGGAAATATATGCTATCTCATTTCCTCTTTTACGGTATTTGGTTTCCACGGATTCATCGGGAAGGCGGATATTATGCTTTTCAAAAAGCTCCCGTCTGCCGATAAGTATTCTGTTTCCGTTTGACCAGCCTGAAAGACCCATTTCATCGTCATAGGAAACGCTTTCAAGATCAGGCAGCTTATATTTTGACTGTCTTACGATGGTCTCGAAAACATGGGTCAGCGGACCGTTTACCGCAAAGGTCATTGCAGCTCCGGCTGAGATCGCCTCCTGAAGCTTGCTTTCATTGATAGTTTTCATACCGCTGAGCACGATGCTGCCCTTCGGATAAAGATCTGAGGAATCAAGCATTATGGTATTGGTATCGCAGAACTGCTTTACCGCCTCATAGCCTACGACCATTGCTCCGCTTTTATTTGCAGAGGTACAGAGGTTGAGCATAGGGATATTTATTGCAAGCAGGCTGCACATCGGAATGGTGATGCAGGCTGAAAGCGCATAGGATGAGACACCCGATGCAAAGTCCTTTGTCAGTATGCCATAGGCTGCAGCACACACCAGTGAAAGTCCTCCTGCTATAGGCGCAAAGAATGCGGAAAGCTCCTCCACCGGGTCGGGGGCATATGAAAGCTGCAGGAAATTGCTCATAAACTTTGATCTTTTGCTATAAGCGATAAGCGGCTTTCTTGAGGGCAGACCGTTTACGAATCTGTCGGCATTTTCTGCATTTGTATATATCTTTCCTGCAAAGCGCGCGTCCTTGCTGCACAGGAAACGGAAATTATCCGCTGTCCTTCTGATTATAAGCAGCTTGCCCATGCTGTTGAGAAGCAGGGAAAGTATCAGCAGGGGTACATAGATATGATATGTTTCATCAAGAAAAACATTCGGCATGAACAGCGCGATTATTGACTGTATGCCCACTGCAAGGGCTGCGATAGATACCGGAGTATCGCTGTTGCCCCGAAGCTTTCTCAATGGCATGAAGCCGTTTGCGATGGGATATCTCGCAACAAAGATCGAAACTACATACAGCACGAACATCAGTCCGGAATATATCAGCCATCCGCTTTTCATCATATTGAGGAAAAGCCACGGCATCCATTTTGCGATAACTGCCGCTGTGACCGATGCTATGCAGGTACAGGTGAGAACTATCGTCCTGACAAATACACGGCGGAAATTCTCATTGATATCGCCTCTGATCTCCTCGGCGTCCTCCTCGCTGCTGTAATCGGTAAGCTCGGTCTTTACCGGCTCCTCATCCTCTTCATCATCGAATCTGTCACCCTCATAATTGAAAATATCGGAGATACTGAATTTTGCCTTTTTCTTTTTTATCTTATCAAGATCGGTTATCTTACCGTTTGTTTCGGGCTGCTCAGCTTTCTTTTTTGCTTCAGCCTTTCTTTTTGCCTTTTTAGGCGCACCCGGCGCATCGCTTACGGCTGTTCCGGGAGCTTCATTTTTTCCCTGCGCTGCTGTCTCCGGAGCTGCCGGTGGCGCCGGCGGAGGGGGATCCTTCGGCATTGTTTCACGGATACGCCTTGTATTGTCATATTCGTTTTTCAGCGTTCTTGTGAATTTGCCTGCCATCACAACAAAGGGTGATGCTTCATTGCTTCTGTATACCACGCCGTCTGATCTGAGATCAGGGCGCTCTCTTTTTATGGTCTCGGTCTTTTTCTTAGGTGTCCATGGTTCGATCCTGACACCCTGACCTCCGGGAAGAGAATCCGCTGTTTCTGCCTTTCTTCTTCCCTCGCCTGCGTTTACAGCCTCGTTTGCCTTCGGCGCTGCGGGCGCATCATGAGCAAGCTCACTGGGCTTCTGTGCCTTTGCGGGCTGCTCCGGCTTCCGGGGAACGTCATGTGAAAGCTCGCCGGGCTTCTGTGCCTTTGCGGGCTGCTCCGGCTTCCGGAGAACATCATGTGAAAGCTCGCCGGGCTTCTGTGCCTTTGCGGGCTGCTCCGGCTTCCGGGGAACATCATGTGAAAGCTCGCCGGGCT
>ONNU01000055.1 GCA_900319255.1 uncultured Eubacteriales bacterium | reverse complement strand
TCATCTCTCGGTATAAGCGGGAAGCTGGGGAGTCTGAGATGTCCCTTTGATTCAAAGAAGGAAAGATATTTTTCCCTCAGCTCATTAAGTCCTGTCCATTCCATTTCTTTTTTCTCCTTTCATTCTCCATAAGCCTTACTGAATTTCAAGCAAAAAACACGAACCCCTTCATCATGGGACGAAAGGATCCGTGTTACCACCCAAATTGTACGCAGCATATTCTGCCGCATACCACTCAAACGACCTTAACGCGGTCAGCACGCTGCGTTTTTGCGCAGAAGCTCCGAGTCAGCCCGAAGGGTCTTTTCACAGGGATATCACACCATTGCTCCCCTCTCTTCAGTGAAGTACCGTTCTTTTTCTCATCACAGCCATAAAGGATACTCCGCCGCGCAAAATTTCCGCTGCATTTTCTCCTGCTATTCAATTTACGACCAAAGAGGTCAGCCTATACAATTATAAACCATTTTGCAGTTTTGTCAAGCATTTTCGGCTAATATCAGATTTCTTACATTCTGCATCCTGCTGTCGAGGGAGGAACTGATCTCCGCGCAGTCTGTAAGCTCATGGGAAAGCTTTTCCAGCATTTCCGGAGAGATATTCTTTTTATACCTCATCTTATGCTCAAGACTTGCCCAGAAATCCATAGCGATGGTTCTCAGCTGCACCTCCACCTTGACATCCTTTTTTTCATTTTCAAGGAAGATAGGCACAGATACGATAAGATGCAGGCTTCTGTAGCCGGTGGGCTTGGGGTTTTTGATATAGTCCTTTTTTCTGATAAGGGTGATATCATCCTGACGCAGCAGGCAGTCGGCAAGGCGGTAGATATCATCCACAAAGGAGCAGACCACTCTTACTCCGGCGATATCATTTATTTTTTCCTCGATAGACTGCAGATCCCGAGGGATATTTTTTCTTATCACCTTCCGGATGATACTGTCATAGTCCTTTACTCTTGAATGTATAGATTCAATAGGGTTGCCGTCATATTTCAGCGAGAATTGTTCATTAAGTACCTTGAATTTTGTTTCGATCTCCATTATTGCGCAGTTATAATTTGCAAAGAACTGTTCCACCGGAAGCAGGCTGTCACCGATAAGATCAAGCATACTTTCCTCGCTCATATCCATATTCTGCGTAATTTCTGCAAGCTCCATAGCCATCTTCCCTGCGGAATCAATAAACTGTTCACTATTCATTCATATGTCCCCCTTTCATTTCGCCGACGTGCCGCCGGTGTCATAATCGCGTTGTATGTTATGACCATACAAGCTCTTTTCCTCGCGATTGTAAGATTTTCTATGGCTGCATTTTTTGTCGGTCTGCGATAGTTTTTCTATTGCCAACTATAATTTTACACTCAGTTTCGACATCTTCCGATAACACTATAATAATCCATTTTTCTCTAAAAGTCAACCTGCCGCCGCCGCCGGCGTGCCGCCGGTGTCAAAATCGCGGGGCAGGTCTGACAATGCTTTACTTTCGTTCCCGCGTGTTATACTTGGATTGTAGGGGGAATGAAATAATCCTCAGCCGGCTCCTACGAAAACTCCCAGAAATATTTTACACCAACCGTGCCGCCGGTGTCAAGATTGCGGGGGCAGGTTTGATAACCAGAAATCTTTTACAACAACGCGTGCCGCGTCAGCGCGGCGGCAAGTCAAAGTTTATACCTGAATCCGTGAAACTCAATGGCGTAAAATAATATAACTACAGTGTTCATGTGCATTTTTATACAATATTCAGAATTATCAGGTTCACCGAAAAGGTGCGTTTTCATATGAGCTTTAAGCCTTCAAATGAAAAGTAGCAAATCTTAGATACTGAAGCCCAGCTATCCACAGGGGATAAGGAAAGGGGTTTCCACCTTTTGACCCACAAAAGCAGAAATACTAACGAAGCATGACTCAGGGCATTAAAGCACAACAGCGGATTCTCTTTTTCCGCCCGAAGCAGAAATGTCAATTTCACGGACTCAGGATGAATTTTAAAAAAATGAAAATAATTATCCGCTTCGGCGTTGCAAAACATTGCCAAAGCGGATCAAATCAGAAATAATATTCCATTATTATTTTTTCAGTCTTCAGTTTTTTGCCCTCCTGTATTATTTCAGAATCGGAGCTTTGGTTATGCTTCCAGGTATTTTCTCAGGTTCTGCATTGCGTCTCTGTGATGTACCTTTACCATACCGTAGGATATGCCGGTAAGCTCTGATATTTTTTTAAGATTATAGCCGTCAAGGTATCTGAGCTTGACTATTTTTCTCTGCTTGTCTGACAGGGCGGAAACTGCTCTGTCAAGCTCGGCTTCGCTGTCAAGCCTTACGGTGAAATCATCGGACAGCAGTCTGTCGTCAAGCTCCGAGTGCAGATGCTTTGTGCGGTAATAATCTATCAGCGTCCGTTTGGTGATATTGAGTATCCATGTGGAAAGCGAGCTTTTCCGGCTGTCGAAATGATCCCAGTAGCGGAAAACCTTGACAAAAACATCGTGGCATATATCCTCAGCCTCCTCAGGGGGATAAACTCTTGCGTACAGATATTTCATTACCCTGTCTTTATAAGCTTCGTAAATTTTTTCTTTATCAATTGTATTATCTGACATCCCGGACACCTCCCCGATGATAGAAAATCCGTCTCCGTTCCGGACGATTACGCTGCCCTCCGGAAACAGGTTTTTTCCAAAAAAGGCATTATAATGCTTTTCTCAATATAATCTCTCATTCTGATAGTATTATATCATCGGTTTTTTCAGGTGTCACTCACCTACTTGACGAAAACAAAAATATTTTTGTACAGCTTTCAATAGCTTTGCTTATCCTCGATAGCTGCGTATTCTCTGAACACCTCAAGGCAGCCGCTGCGGTCAAGGCTTTCGCACATAATGCTGCTGAAGCTGTCAAATTCCTGATAGAATCTGTTATCCCGGAAGCCTATTTCCTCAGCGTCTGCGATAGTACATCCGAAATACACCTTTCTGATATTTGCCCAGAGTATTGCACCTCTGCACATGGGACAGGGCTCGCCTGTTGTATAAAGCTCGCAGCCGCTGAGGTCTTCGCTGCCGGTATTTCTGCAGGCATCTCTTATCGCCATGATCTCGCCGTGGCAGGTCGGGTCATGGTTCTTTATAACCTCGTTATGCCCCGAGCCTATGACCCTCCCCTCCTTTACGATAACGCATCCGAAAGGTCCTCCGTGACCCTTCGTTATTCCCTCTCTTGCCTGTTGGGCTGCGAGGATCATAAATTCATTCATTGTATGCCTCCTTATCACTGTGCCGGGGTTGAAAATGATAATAATTCTGGCTTTCCCGGCTGGTATCGTAATTTTTTTGCTTCGTTTTGAAAATGACTGAGGGGGTATTTATTGGAACCTGAATCCGTAAAACTGACATTTTCGTTGCTGGCTGGAAAAGGGAATCGGTTGTTCAACTTTCATGCACTAAGTCATACTTTTTCAGTATTTTCTGCTTAGCCTCTTCCCTATCCTTTGCCTATGAGATCATCCAGGCTGATCTTTAGCACATTCGCAAGCTTTACCAGCTTTGATGCATCGGGTGTTCTCTCCCCGGACTCCCAGCGGTAGACCGTCTGAAATGATACATCAAGCAGCTCTGCTATTTCCTCGCCGGTCAGTCCCAGCTCATTTCTGCGGCATTTCAGCCTTGCTCCGAGATTGCTCAGATCGTACTGCCTGTTTTCATTATCCTCAACGGGAAATCTGAGATTTTCAAAGGCTGTTTTCAGCTTTGCCTTATCCAGCGGTTTTTTCAGGAAATAGCTTGCAAGCACATCATATGAATCCGGCGCATATTCCACAAAGCCCGTAAGAAAGATAATATTAATCCTGCTGTTAAGCTCCCTCAGCTTTTTCGCAAGGGTCAGACCGTTCATATTCGGCATATCAATATCAAGCACAGCTATATCAATACGATTATGTTTTGCAAACTCCAGCGCCTCCATTTCCTTATGAAAGCCTGTACATTCCGCGTCGCTGCATATCTTTTTTATATCCCTTATTATATCCTTTACAAGAAGAGCTTTATCATCAACCACCAATACCTTCATTTTCTTTTCTCCCCATCGGAATTATCACACGGACTACTGTGCCTGCCTTTGAATTTTCGATTTCGAGTATACCGTCGCATTGATATTTCAGTCTTGTGCGGACATTTTCAAGCCCCACTCCGTTTGCCTCCGTTTTATTATCGAAGCCTCTGCCGTTATCTATAACCGAAACGATATATCTGTCCTGCTCGCATCTTGAGCTTATTTTTATAAGAGCGCCGTGTTCAAGCTTACTTATGCCGTGAATAACCGCATTTTCAACCACCGGCTCGATGGAAAGGGGCGGTATCAGAAAGTCCTTTTCCTCTATATCATATTCTATGGTCAGATCCACCGTTTCATCCGCTTTTTCAATTGCAAGAAAGGCTTCGATATGCTCAAGCTCCTTTTCAAAGGGTATAAGCTCCGTTGATCTGAGGGATTCGATATTTCTGCGCAGATACACAGAAAAGTCGGTAATACTCTGCTCCGCCTTATCCCTGTCCTCCCAGAGAAGCGATTTGATTATGCTCAGGGCATTGAAAACAAAATGGGGAGAGATCTGATTCTGCATGATATTTATCTTCATTTTTGAATTTTCAAGCTCTTTTTCAAGCACACGGTTTTTTTCTGTTTTTATATCCTCTTCAAGAGATTCATTAAGGCGCTTGATGACCTTTTTATTTTTCAGCTCATTCAGCACAAGATTATATCTCGTGACCGAACCTGCAGCGAAAATTATCATCATTGTAAAATAATTAAAGGGCTGCACACCTTCTGCGCCGTTGACATAATGCATGACGAAATACATCAGCATAAAGCTCCAGAGCGTAAAGATTATCCCGTACATCGGTCTATGGCACAAAAACACGTCAAATACAAAAACGACCGTATAGAATGTCAGTACCTGTCCGTTTTCTACATAATGCGATATGGAAACGTCCATTCCCCACAAAACCAGCAATATCATCAAGGCTGCGATATAGGCCGAGAACATCGCATGATTAACCTTTTTTCTTTCGGAATAAAAGGCTGATATCAGCAGCGAAACAAAGCAAACGCAGATACAGAAAAACACCGACAAAAGCGATGACCGTCTGTCCGGCAGCTTTATATATGACAAGCCGATAAGCACAAGACCAACTATCTCAAATGCAAGGGTGATGGACGAAACGATCCTTACATATCTCAGATTGATCCTGTCTATCTCTTCCACGAGGTCATCGGTTGCTTTCGGGAAGATAACACTTTTTGCTTTATCCAGATAATACTTTATTTTTTCTGACATAATTATCTCTCCATTTTTTACTATGTGCTATTCCGTCAGCTCGACTTCACGCTGTCGCCGGCTGAAAGCTTTCTTGCAATGCGGAAATTTTCCTTGTCCTTCTTTGTCACAGTACGCCTGCGCAGTCCGTCCCCTGTGCAAAGCTCAAGACCGATGCTTCCTTTTCCGATAGCAGGATGTCTGAGAACTCTCCCCTCCGGCGTCACAGGCTTTTTTCTGACAAATGCCATATACGAAAACTTTTCATCCTCATATGGAACATCAGCTTCCTTGATGAGCTTATGCAGACGGCTTCTCTGCACCCTGACTGTGAAATGGCACCAGTCATTTTCAGGAAGCGGGCAATCTCCGCAGCTGACACATGGAGCTGCGACAAATGCGCCCTTTGACAAAAGCAGGCTGCGTATTTCCATCAGCCCGGAGAAGCCTGCGGGGGTACCCGGCTCGATCACCAGCAGCAGCTCAGCGGTTTTTTCCCAAAGCCGTACAGCAGCCTCTGCTCTTTGCTTCGGGGACATTTCATTAAGCACATATGACGAAATGACGATATCCCTCTCAGGAAGCTCAGTGCTCCCGATATCCCCCGCTTTCCAGACAGCATTTCCCGGCGCGTCACAGGAATTATCCATCAGCTCCTGACCCAGCCTGCGCATTTCATTTTCTCTTTCGATGCAGGTAACTGAGGAAAGCTCCAGAAGCTGCGCCGCCGCCCAGCTGGCTCCGCCTGTACCCGCGCCTGCATCAAGAAGGGTCAGCCCGTCATCCTTTGCTATATCAACGCATTCAAGTGTATGCTCCAGAGCGCTGTAAACTGCGCCGAAGGTAGACGGCATCCGCACAACGGCATAGACCAGCGCCTGCAGCTCCTCAGTGACCAGTCTTTTCCCCATTCCGCTTTCAGATTTATATTTTTCAGTAATACTCTTTGAAACAGCCTTCAATTCAGAAATGCTATATTTTTCTGCTTTACTATATATCAGATTTTTCAGTTCCGCCGGAAATTCCATATTATGATCCTCCATCTATCCGCAAACGATCCCCCAGCCATACATCTACAAAGATTATACCAGAAAACCCTCAAAATAACAACCGGCAGCGTCGACGCTGCACCCAAAATCGCGGGGCAGGTC
>ONNU01000012.1 GCA_900319255.1 uncultured Eubacteriales bacterium | reverse complement strand
TTGGGGTGTTTCGCACGCTGCGGCGTGCGACCAGGGGCGCCGCCCCTGGACCCTGCAGCCTTTGTAAAGGCTGGCGAAACTTTTGCAGCTCTTTCTCCTGCGCTTCTCACTTTGCGAGCGCCGATATCTTCTCCACAAGCTTCTCCGGCGGCTCCGGTCTTGAAAAATAATATCCCTGTATAATATTACACCCTAACTTCTTGAGCAGCAAATACTGTTCCTCTGTTTCAACGCCCTCTGCAACTACCGGTACATCCAGCATTTTTGCTATCTCCAGCACGATCTCCACCATGCGCTTATCCTTTTCGCTTTCGCATACCCTGCGCACAAAGCCCATGTCGATCTTGAGTATATCTATGGGAAGGGATGACAGCATATTGAGTGACGAATAACCTGAGCCGAAGTCATCCATTTCTATTCTGAACCCGTCAGCCTGCATTCTTTCCACCACATCAATTATCTGTTTATTATTGCCGGTATATGCTGATTCTGTTATTTCCAGCATAAGCTCGGCGGTGGTGATGCCGTTATTTTCAACTATCTTCAGCAGCTTGCTTTCAAGATTCGGGTCGAACATATCCACTCTTGAAACATTTACCGATATCGGCACAGATACTCCGAATTCCTTTTTCCATTTCGTGATCTGGGCTGCTGCCTCATTCCACACGAAATGATCCAGCTTCTGGATAAGTCCGTTTTCTTCAAAAAGCGGGATAAACACACCCGGGCTGATAAAGCCATGCTCCGGGTGTATCCATCTTATCAGCGCCTCTGCGCTTGAAAGGGCGGGGGTATTGCCCTCGATATTATATTTCGGCTGATAATATACCTTGAACTGACCCTGTTCAAGAGCCTTATCCATATCACGGATAAGCTTCTCGGCGAAAAGCTCCTTTTCGTGAAGCTCCTGATCGTAGCAGGCATATGTAGTGATATAGCTTCCGCGGCAGAGATTACAGGCTATCGCAGCTCTGTCGATCCTTTCCACAAGGGGCAGGCTTCTGTCGCAATGCTTATACACGCCCACTCTTATGGAAACATCAGGTATACCCGATACTGCACCAAGCTCTTCTGTCATTCTGCGGCAGAGATAATCATAATCCTCCTGATGAGCGATATACACAAAGAAGATATCGCTATGGCTGCGGCAGGCAAGACCGATATTCTTACGGAGCACCAGTCTCAGGCAATCCGCAATAGCCCTCAGCAGCTCATCCCCCACCTTATGTCCATACTGTTCATTTATCAGGTGGAAGCGGTTTACATTGATTATTGCCGTATCCATATTCAGCTCAGGATGGTACATATCAATATCGCCTGCATACTGATAGAAAAACTCTTTATTATAAAGCCCGGTCAGCTCGTCATCCTCAACAGCTGTAAGCACACGGCTTTCCTCAGCGAGCTTTATTGAGCGCTTTATTCTTGCCTTAATGACCCCGGGCATATCATAGGGCTTAGGGATAAAATCCACTGCGCCCAGCTGGAGGGTCTTTATTTCGGCTGATTTATCTGATGTCATAACAATAACAGGGATAGTTTTATACCGTTTATCCCCGCTCAGTATCTCCAGCAGCTGATATCCGTCCATCACCGGCATCATCAGATCAAGAAGAATGATAGACAGGGTCTCACATTGATTTTTAATAATATCCAGCGCCTTCTGACCATTTTCTGCATAGAGAACGTCATATTCATCACTGAGCATCCTACCCAGCATCATTCTGTTGATGATCTCATCCTCCACGATAAGCAGTTTACGCTTACGGGTTTCCTTTTCCATTCTAAGAACTGTTTTCATAATTACACTCCAATACTTCACACCTGCGAAACGCTATCGTTCCCGGAAATATATTATTCAAAAACCTATTTCCATTGTGTATATCATAAATTATAATATTTTTTTCCAATTAAAGCAAGCTTTTTATATATTTTGACACAGCTTTTTCTCATATATTAGTGATTAGAGGTTAATAATTGTTAGTATTTATCTGAAGCATGAAACTGACAGCTCCGCTGTGGAAAGAAAAAAGGAAATCTGTTATTATACTTTAATACCCTGAGTCATGCTTCATTGGCATTTCTACTTTGGTGAGACAAAAGGTGGAAACCACAAGGGGTGTCCCCCTTGAGTTTTCCCCCTTTTGCAATC
>ONNU01000186.1 GCA_900319255.1 uncultured Eubacteriales bacterium | reverse complement strand
GGAAGAAGCCAGCAAACAATAGAAGTCAGGGTATAAAGAATAATTCTTTAATCTGTTGTTATACTTTAATGCTCTGAATCATACCTCAATAGTATTCCTGCTTTGAGCTTTGCGCTTTGAACTTTGAGCTATCTTTAAACTATAATCTTCTATCTATAAACTACACTCTTCCGTTATTTTGTACAAAATAATCTTGACAAATTGGTTTTTTTACACTATAATAATATCGGTGTTATATATTTTTTATCATCCCTTTGCATTTTCGTCCGGGCAGAGTCATAGCCTGGGGCGTTTTCTGAACCGTCGGACGGATGAGGATGAGGGATGGCGCCTTTCGGGGATTTCGGCAGGCATGGTGCGTGCCGGCGCTTTTTTCGCCCCGATATCATCAACGGAGGATATTTTATTATGAGACTTAAAATTCTTTCGGCTGTGCTTGCAGCCGCAATAGTTTTTGCAGTCTGTACATACGCGCTCCCTACTGCGGGCTTCAGCAATCAGGATAAGGATGATACTTCTTCTTCCCAGAAGGCTGAAATCGTTATTACTCTCGATTCAGACTGCGGGGCAACTGCTTCTGATGTAAAAAATGCGGTTGCCGATTTTGAGAACAAAAACTGCAGGCTCGTCCTCAAAGGCGAATTTAAATTAAATGAAACTCTTACGCTTAAATCAGGCGTTACCATTGATGCCCGCGAGGCTGTTATCGGGGGAAGCGCTGACGTTTATCTTGCCGCCTTCAATGCAAGCAGGGTGCGTATTCTCGGCGGAAAATGGAATGTCGGCAAATCCTCAAGGCTTCTCAAAATGAGTTCCTGCACTGATTTTATCTTTGACGGACTGGACGTTACGGGCGGCGGCTCCTTCGATTACGGCAACGCTATGATCTACAGCACCTACGGCGTTACCATCAGAAACTGCACCTTCCGCGAAGCCCGCAGTCAGGTCATTTTCGCTCATCAGTCGGATCATTTCGAGCTTTACAACTGCAGCTTTTCCGATTCCTACGGTCATGCCGTCTATGTCTATTCCTCAGACAAGCCTCAGATAATCGGCAACCGTGTCAGCACCATGCAGGGCGACGGCATAAAGCTTGTCAAATGCAATAAGGCTGTCGTATCCGGAAACAAGGTGGACGGCATAACCTTTAACCCTCAGCTTGATATCGACCCGGTGCGGAATACTGCCCGTTCCGGCTGCGGAATACTGCTTTCCGAATGTGATGAAAACGAGATCGGCAGCCTTTGCACCTACGATGATAAATTCTATCACGGCAATGAGGTTTCAAACTGCGAAAACTACGGCATACACATTACCATGTGCAGAGATACGATGCTTGATTCCGTCAGCTTTTCAGAAATAGGTACGGACGGCATACACAATTCCGCCTCCGCTTCCACAACGATACAGAACTGCAGGATCAAAAACTGCAAGGAAAAGGGCATTTTCTTCGTACCCGGTCCCATCGAGACGCTTGATGAGGATCTGCGTGACTGCAGGGATTCCGTCATCCGGAACAATACCATAGATTCCTGTTCCACCGTCGGCATCATGCTGTCCATCACAAACAGCATCCGTGTGCTTAACAATAATATCATCGGATGCAGAGATTACGGTATTTTCTGCAATACCTCCAAAAACATCTATATCTCCGGGGGAAATATTGCCGGAACAAAGGACAGAGAGGGTCTTGGCATCTCCTACAGCGATGACTGCTCGAATATTGATATTGATATGCCCTTTGCAATAAGTGACAATACCCTTGTCATGGGCAAGGGGGACAAATATACCATCAGACCTACCATCTGCAATATCAAATGGAAAACCAACAATTCTTCCATTGTTTCGGTTAACGAGGACGGCGAGGTCACAGCCAACGGCACAGGCGCCGCTATTGTAACTGCCCTGACCTCCGGCGATAACAAGCAGGACTGCAAGGTCACTGTAAAGCAGGCTGCCGAATATGTTGAGCTGAGCAAAAGAAATCTTACTCTCGGTGCAGGCGAAAAATACACCCTGACCGCCGCTTTGCCGGAGGGAACAGCCTCCGCGACTGTGAGATTCCATTCTACCGACAGCAGCCTTCTTCGTATGGATGAAACTCACGACAAGGGCGTATTCACTGCGATGAAGCCCGGCGCCGGATGGGTCACTGTTCAGCTTTGCAACGGTGTCAGGGAAAGCTGCAAGGTTACCATCAAAAACCCGCCTTCAAGCGTAAGTCTGAACAAGCAGGAGCTGACTGTCGGTGTAGGCGAGCAGGCCTGTCTGAAGGCTGTGCTGCCCAAGGATACAGCGTCCTCTGTGCGCAATTTCAGAAGCAGCGACAGCTCCGTTATCAGCATGACACGCACATCAGGCGAGGGTCATTTCAAAGCCATGAGCGAAGGTACCGCATGGGTCACTGTGCGTCTTTACAACGGCGTGGAAGCAAGCTGCAAGGTCATCGTTAAGAAAGCGCCGCAGAGGGTTGAGCTTAACAAGAAAGAGCTTATAATGGGCGCAGGCGAGGAATACAGGCTCAGCTATATCATCCCCGAAGGAACAGCCGTCACCTCTGCTAAATTCTCCAGCAGCGACAAATCAGTTGCAGAGGTATCGCCCTACGGAAAGATAATCGCAGTCGCTCCCGGAAGCGCGAAAATCACAGTGAAGCTTTACAACGGCGTTCAGGCAAGCTGTATCGTCACCGTAAAGAAGGAACCCGACAAGCTGGAGCTTAACAAAGACACCATAAAGCTTAAAGCCGGACAAAGCTCCACCGTCTGGGCTAAGCTTCCCTCAGACGCGGCAAGTCTGCACAAGACCTTCCGCAGCAGCAACAGCTCCATCGTTGAGCTTACCACCGGCAGCTGGTCAGGCAGCTTCAAAGCCCTCCGTCCCGGCACCGCCTGGATAACCGTAAAGCTCTACAACGGTCTCGAAAAAAGCTGCAAGATTATTGTGGAGTAGTTATTGGTTTATAGTGATTAGTGGTTAGAATCTGGAAAGTGGAATCGAATTATGAAGTCAGGGGACAGTGGCTTTTGCAAATCGGATTGAATGCATAGAGACTCTTACGTTATTCATTTTTATGCTTTCAGTCTTTGAACATTTTTCATTTTCAATTTTCAATTTCCGACATTAAAAAATCCCCCCGCAGAAACGGTTTGCCGTCTGCGAGGGGGAATTTTTTATCAGAATTTTCTGTATTTCTTTACCGGTCTGTGAGAGCGCTTGCGTCTTTTGTATACGCCTACTACTACCATGTATATGAGTAACAGCAGTACCACTATCACTACCGCTATGATGAACCATTTCGAGGTCGCTACCGTTTTTAAGCCGTCGGCTACTGTGAGAAGATCGCTTCGGTCAACTGACTCGCTGGCAAGAAGATCAACGGTCGCAAGCTTCTGGTTAGCATAGCTCAGCGTTACCGTGCCTACCTTGTCGCCCTCTTTAACGGGAGCGTCTATTTCTTCGGGGACATTGAAGGTGCGGTCGATGCTCTCAAGCTGCACATCGTCAGGCATTATCTCCGTGACTCCGTTTGCAGGTATCAGCTGTATGGAATCCTTGTTCCATGCGTAATTTATCCTTACCTCCTTCACAAGATCGTTCTTGTCAAGTATGGTCTTTATGGAAAGATTATTGAACGCCCATTCATACAGATTTACAGAGTCGATCATCGCTCCGTTTTTGTAATTATTTCCGTTCTTATCCTCATAGGGAGCGCCGTAGGCTACGCACAGATAGGTGTAGCCGTTCTTTGACGCAGTGGAAACGAGACAGTAACCGGAATCATTTCCTGTTGAGCCGGTTTTTATTCCCGATGCGTATTCGTAATAATATTCGCCGCCCCGGGATGCGTCTATCATATAGTTAGTCGTGATAAGGAACCTGTCCTCGCCAAGACAGTCTGAACCGGTCATATTGGTGATATCATTGAATTCCGGCAGGGTCATTGCATATTTTGCTATCTTTGCCATATCCCTTACGGTGGTGTAATGGTTAGGATCGTTCAGTCCGTGAGGATTTGAAAAATGCGTTCCCTTACAGCCAAGCTCACTGGCTTTTGCATTCATCATCTCAACAAACTGGGCTGTGTTTCCTCCGCCCACATAGTCGGCAAGTATCAGCGCCGCATCGTTTCCGGAGGGTATCATCATACTGCATAAAAGCTGATATATGCTGAGTTTTTCGCCTGCCTGAAGTCCTGCGGTGGAGCTTCCTGTGCCGTCAAGCTGCGCAAGAACGCTGTCCTTTACCGTAACATATGTATTCTTGAAATCGCTGATATGCTCAGCAGTAATAATATATGTCATGATCTTTGTCGTCGATGCGGGGAATCTCCTTGTGTCAGCTTCCCTTTCAAACACCGGGGAATCTGTGTCAAGGTTTTCGAGATATACTGATTTGCATCTCAATTCAAAGTCGATATTAAAAAGCGCAGCATCAGCTGTCGGCGCAAAGGAGATCATCATCGCTGACAAGACCAGAAGACAGGATATTATTAAAGATATTATCTTTTTCATT
>ONNU01000298.1 GCA_900319255.1 uncultured Eubacteriales bacterium | reverse complement strand
TTAAGGAAAGGGGATTGCAAAAGGGGGAAAACTCAAGGGGGACACCCCTTGTGGTTTCCACCTTTTGACCCACCAAAGTAGAAATACCAATGAAGTATGGCTCAGGGCAATAAAGCGGAACAGCGAATCATTTTATCCGCCAGCAACAAAGATGTAAGTTTCACGGATTCAGGTACTACAGCAAAAAAGGAAACCACAAGAGCAGCTACATTCGCTTACTCTTGTGGTTTTAGTATTTTCAACTCCGGCACAGCCTGACTTAACGTAATATCAGCAGCCGAAAAGCCCTCCGCCGTTATTCCTCGCTGAAATCGGTATCCATTGCTGCCTGCAAAGTATAGCCCGGGAATTCCTTCTGCACAGCATCACAGATGCTCTGATAGACCTTGTTGCGATCCTTTGCATCAAAGCTTATCACGATATCAAAGCGGATAGTCTTTTCTTCCTTATCTATATAAAAGCCGTGCATCTGTAACACATGGGGCTGCGATGATATGATATTGGAAATCTTTTCCCTTGCCGATATAGCCTCCGGGTCATGGGTATTGATGGAATAGACCCCCACCGCTGTCAGCAATACGTCATGCTTTTTATATACCTCCATCGTCACCTTGCGGATAAGCTTATCCAGCTCATCTGCGGAAAGGGTATCCGGTACTTCGATATGGACTGAGCCGTTGTAGGAATCAGGACCGTAATTATGCAGTACAAGATCATAAGCTCCGCTTATTTCAGGATAGCCGGTAAGGGTCTCCTTGATATCCCTTGCAAGCTGAGCATCTGCCCTTTCGCCGAGGATCTTCGACAGCGTTTCCCCCAGCATCTCAAAGCCCGACTTTATAATGACCACTGCAATAACAGCGCCGAGCCATGCTTCAAGCGAAATATTGAATATCAGATATATCCCGGCTGCTGCAAGGGTCGAAGCGGAGATCACCGAATCCAGCGCAGCGTCACTGCCGGAATTTATCAGCGAATCGGAATTGACCTTCTTCCCCACGCCCTTGACATACAGTCCCAGCACTATCTTCACCACAACTGCAACGCCGATTATTATCAGCGCTGCCGGGCTGTAATCCGGAGTCTCGGGAGTTATTATCTTTTTGACCGATTCCACAAGAGCTGTCACGCCTGCATAAAGCACGATCAGCGATATCACCATTGCGCTCAGATATTCTATTCTTCCATAGCCGA
The DNA here is from genome assembly GCA_900319255.1 of uncultured Eubacteriales bacterium. Classification (GTDB taxonomy): domain Bacteria; phylum Bacillota; class Clostridia; order Oscillospirales; family Acutalibacteraceae; genus UBA1213. The sequence goes on along the minus strand of ONNU01000298.1, from coordinate 5,389 downwards.
AGGGATGCTTTTTATCCGGCTGCTTTGCGGCAAGCTTTGTCCCCACGATCGTAATGACGGAGCTTGCAGCGTCAGACAGATTATTCACAGCGTCCATCAGCACCGCAACAGAATTTGCCCCGATACCTACAACAGCCTTGAATGCCGCAAGAAATACATTTGCCAGTATACCTATCACACTTGTGCGGACAATGATCCTTCCGCGCTTTGCCTTTTCATCCATTATTACTTCTCCAATTCAGTTATTACCGCGCTGCGGACTTCCTTCATATCCACAGTAGGCTCGAATCTTGCAACGACCTCGCCCTTACGGTTTACAAGGAATTTTGTGAAATTCCATTTTATATATGCTTTTTCTCCGAAGCTTTTATTATTCATTGCGGCGAATTTATTCAGCGCTGCATTTTTGATCCCCTTGCCGAAGCCCTCAAAGGGCTTTTCCGATGCAAGGTATGCAAAAAGCGGATGAGCATTTTCGCCGTTGACATCTATCTTTGCAAACTGCGGAAATTCCGTTCCGAATTTCATCGTGCAGAAGCTGTGTATCTCCTCATCACTGCCCGCAGCCTGATTTGCAAACTGATTGCAGGGAAAATCAAGTATTTCAAAGCCCCTGTCCCTCAGCTCCTTATACATCGCCTCCAGCGGGTCATAATGGGGAGTGAAGCCGCACCCTGTCGCTGTATTGACTATCAGCAGCACCTTGCCCTGATATTCTGAAAGCTCTGTTTCATTTCCTGCTCTGTCCTTTACCTTGAAATCATAAATCGCTGCCATGTTATTGTCCTCCTTGTTGTAATTTTTGTTATGCATTATTAATATACGTTTTTGAAACTGCTGTGTTTATGCGGCGAGAAAAATATTTTACGGTTTTCTCCGCCGGTTTCCGTCATATTATCGCTTCGCTTTCAAAACGACCGGGCTTGTGAGTCGTGGGGATTCATCAGGCAATGCTGACAGCTGTCGTGATGGAGAGAGTTAGCGTTCATCATTCACTTATTTATCTATTATCATTATCCTCTTCCATATGCTTCAGCGCCTTATATGTCAGCTCATAAAGCATCCCGAATTCCTCCGCGCTCAGCCCCATACATTCCGCTATCTTCGGCGGGATATCCACAGCCTTATCACGCAGCCCTCCGCCCTTTTCCGTAAGCGAAAGCTTCAGCAGCCGTTCATCCTCAGCCGAGCGCTCTCTTATAAGATATCCTGCGCCCGCCAGCTTTTTCAGCACCGGCGTCAATGTTCCGTAATCCAGATGCAGACATTCCGCCAGCTCTCTCGAGGACACGCTTTCTCTTTCCCACAGAACCATCATAACGATATACTGTGTATACGTCAACCCAAGCTCCCTGAGATACGGCGTATACTGCCGGACAAGCTCCTTCGAGCAGGCATACAGCGGAAAGCACACCTGATTCTGCAGTCTTAGCTTTTCATATCCGGGCTTTTCATCAGACATTTGCATCACCCTTTTTACTTGCATCAGATTTACTTGTGTACAATCATTATATCGTATATTTATCCGTTTTGTCAATACTATTTCGGAAAAATTTTGAAATTTGCGCAAGCACAATAAAAGCCGGCGGCAGAGCTGACGCTGCGCCTATGATGGCTGGAAGGTATGACAAAGCGTTACTTTTGCTCCCGCGTTCTATAGTTAAATGCAGGGGATGAACTCTCCCTCAGCCGGCTTCTACGAAATGCCCCGGGATTGTTTTACACGAACCCAAACCGGGGATATTCTGCGGTATGCAGGGGGCGCTTCACTCCCCTGCTTTGAGCGTTTTGAGAAATCTCATCTGTTCTTTTTCGTTATCATAGCCCATATTGCGGTAGAAGGTATGCGCTTCCTTTCTTGTCATGCCGGAATTCAGCCTTACCATAGGCAAGCCCATGGATGCTGCCCATTTTTCAGCCTCAGTCAAAAGCTTTCCGCCGATCCCCTGTCTGCGGTAATTCTTTGCAACGGCAAGCCCCAGTATATTCGCCATCCCCTGGCAATACAGCACTTCATACTTTTCCACATGGATAAACCCTGCTATCCTGTCATCAGCCACCGCAACAAAAACACATTCCCTCTCAGGATCCAGCCCCTCAAGCCGCTTTCTGACCAGTTCCCCGTCACATTCATACCCGAGATCATTTACGCACAGATCATGGATCATTCCGCTGTCATTTACCATAGCTTTTCTTATCATAACAATACGCCGCCTCTTTCTTTGCAGATTTCCACTGTTTTATTATACCACACTCAAGTCGTAATGGGTAGTAGTTTATAGATAATAGTTGTTAGTGATTAGTGGTTTGTTAAAATTCGGAAAGTGGAATCGGATCAGGTTGAGAATAGGCTATTGTGGAGAGATATAGCACCGGCGTTGCCGGCTGATTCAAGACTGAAAACTGAAAACAGCAGACATAAAAATTTATTTTGACTTCCGACTATAGCCCTCAGATGCAGAATAAAGCAGCTTTGAACTACTATCTTTGAGATTTGAACTCTAAACTATTATCTTTGACCTTTAATCTGCAAGAGGCAGATTAACACTTGACATATTCCACAAGTGGAATTATAATATTACACAAGTGGAATAAAGGAGGGGCATTATGTTAAAGCATGGGATATTAGGGCTGCTGAATTATGGTAGTATGACCGGGTATGATATCGTACAGATATTCCGTGATTCCCTCAGCTATTTCTGGCACGCTCAGACCAGCCAGATTTACAGGGAATTACAGACGCTCAAAAGGAACAGCTGGGCTACGGATGAAACCATCCCCCAGGAAGGCAGGCCTGACAAAAAAATATTCACCATTACAGACAAGGGCAGGGATGAGCTGAAACGCTGGCTGAGGGAAGAAAACGCTGAATCTGAGGTAAGAAGTCCGCTGATGATGAAGGTGTTTTTCAGGGGGGAGCTTAGCCTTGACGAGAATATCAGCTTTTTCAAAAAGCTCCGCAATGCCGGCAGCAGCTTTACAGAAAGCCTGACAACATCGCCGCCGGATATTGCAAATTACGCAAGCATGATAGACGACCCCATGAAAGCGCTTTACTGGAAAATGACCGTGGAATACGGAAAGATGTATATGAAAATGCAGGATCAATGGATCGAAAGCTGTATCAGACAGATGGAGGAATTGAAAAATGAAAATCCTGGTGATTAACGGCAGCCCCAAGGGCAAAAAAAGCAACACCTACAAGCTTACAAGCGCATTTATAAGGGGCATTTCCGAAAAGGCAGAAACGAAATGTGAAGAGATCACCGTAAAAGATAAAAATATCGGAAGCTGTATCGGATGCTTCGGATGCTGGAGCAAAACGCCGGGAAAATGTGTGATACAGGACGATATGAAGGAGGTTCTGGACAGAATACTGTGGGCGGATATAATAATATGGTCATTCGGACTTTATTATTTCAATGTTCCCGGCAGGCTGAAAAACCTGATCGACCGTCAGCTCCCCCTTGCCCTGCCCTTTATGGTAAGCGAAAGCGAAAGCGGCGGACATCCTATGCGCTATGATATGTCCGGAAAGCGTCATATAATCATTTCCACCTGCGGCTTCTACACTGCATCGGGAAATTACGGTTCTGTGGACGCTATGTTCGATCATTTTCTTGGCAAGGAAAATTACGAAACCATCTATTGCGGTCAGGGGGAATTATTCAGGGTTGACGCTCTGCATGGACGTACAGACGAATATCTCGGCTATGTCAGTCAGGCGGGGCGTGAATTTGCCGGCGGAAGTATCAGCGCTCAGACAAAGGATCAGCTGTCCCGGCTTTTATTCCCGAGAGAGACCTTTGAAGAAATGGCAGACGCAAGCTGGGGCGTTTCTGCGGAAACAGGGAAAAAATATGACGCTTCATATATTTTCACAAAGCAGATGGCATCACTCTATAACAAAGCCTCCTACAGCGGAAAAGACATTGTACTTGAAATGTGCTATACCGACAGGGAAAAGTCCTTCCAGATCATTCTGAAAAAGGACGGCTATGAAGTACGGCGGGATGATTTTCTGCCCTGCACGACAAAGATAAACACCCCCTTCACAGTATGGACGGATATTGCAGAGGGCAAGCTCAGCGGTTCCGAAGCCATGGTGAAAAAGCTTTACAGTGTAGAGGGCGATTTTGATCTGATGCTGAATTGGGATAAATATTTCGGTTCTGCAAAAACCGGCGCCGCACAGAAGAATACCCCCTCCGACAGCAGCAAGGGAACGAACATGATAATAATGCTGATCCCGTGGATAACCTTCTGGATAGCCGCATCAATAGACAGCTTTTACGGAAGTCTTATCACAGCAGGGATATGCGCGCTGACGGGACTGATATTTTTCCGTTTCCGCAAGACGATATATGATATGATCTCCATGACGGCGGTGACGGGCTTTTCGGTCTCGGCGATACTTCTTCCGGATGCGCTGAAATTCATACTTCCGGGTTCATACCTTGCATTCGGGCTGATGTGGAGCATATCCTGTCTTACAAAGATCCCCCTGACGGCATGGTATTCCATGAACAGCTATGACGGTGAAGCGGCGCTGAAAAATCCCCTGTTCATGCGTACCAACCGCATACTGACGCTTATATGGGGCATACTGTACATACTCACAAGCGTATGGACATTTTTCCTCACAGGCTCACCGGTAGCGCCGTATCTGTTCATCATCAACAACATTGTACCGATCCTTATGGGCATATTCACAAAATGGTTCCAGAACTGGTACCCCGCGCATTATGCCAGATCGGCAGGCAAATAAATATTTTCCGCATAAAGCACTTCCTGACGGCAGCGGGCTGCAAAAAAGCCTGCTGCCGTCCGTTTTTTCTTCCGGGCGCAGCCGCAGGCACGGCAAATGTCTGTCATATTTCACATATTTACATTTCCGTTGAGGGCTGATAAATGTAATTCGTTGTTCCGCTTTCATGCCCTGAGCCTTGCTTCATTTGTATTTCTGCTTTGGTGGGGCAAAAGGTGGAATCCCCTTTCCTTACCGCAACAGCCGCAGGCTTTATAATAGCCGCTGTGATCGCAGTATTCTCAGCATTTATCATTGTTCTTGCAAAGTCAAGACGGCAAAAAGACAAAGAGGGAAAGCAATAAAATAAAAGCTCTGCCGTATCAGATAAGGTACGGCAGAGCTTTTTGTATTTAAAGCAGAAATACAAATGAAGTATATCTTAGGGCATGAAAGTGGAAAAACAGATTCGGGATTTATTCTTTATACCCTGGCTTCTAATGATTGCTGGCTTCTTCCGAGGGCAGCGGCTTTGCCGCTGCGACAAAAGAGGAAAACCACAAGAGGTGGGCTGCGCCCCCCTCTTAAGGTTCTCCCCTTTTGAAATCCCTTTTCCTTATCTCCCCCCCGGGTTCGCTCCAC
>ONNU01000368.1 GCA_900319255.1 uncultured Eubacteriales bacterium | reverse complement strand
ACTAACAACTATAAACTATTAACTATTAACTATAATCTGTCAACTACAGACTTGATTTTTTAGGTGATATGTTGTAAAATATGTATATATTTATTGACGATAAGGTCTGACGGTTCGGAGTATTGATGAATTTGCATAGAGCATTAAATGCTCAACGCCCGTTGTGACCCGGATGCGCCTGCTGAATATTTTTTCTGTACCGCTGTATAATATTGTTCTCAACCTTATGCGGAATATTCGCAGCTTTACGGCGTTTCCTGTCTGATACTAAAGGAGGCAGAATCATGGCTAAGGAATTTAAAATCAGAACTAAAAACAAAGACGTTTTTCTCAGAGTGCAGAAGGGGCATTTCGCAACTATGCACAGCCATACTAATTACTTTATTGATGTTACTACTCAGAAAATGAGACTTTCTGAGGCTAAGGCTGTCGCTCAGGAGCTGGCAACCTATTATCAGAATAATACTATCATCGACACCATCCTCTGTATGGACGGTATGGAGGTTATCGGAACCTGTATCGCTGATTTTCTCACGAAGGATGAATATGTGAATATGAATGCCCACAGGACTATCTATGTTCTTTCGCCTGAGTTCATAACCGGCGGTCAGCTTATGTTCCGTGATAATGTCCTTCATATGCTGAATCAGAAGCACGTTCTGGTGCTCTCTGCGTCTGTCACAACCGGAAAAAGCGTTCTTTCAGCTATTGATGCGGTCAATTACTACGGCGGAAGTGTTGTCGGCTCTGCTGCAATATTCGCTACCGTCAGCGAATGTGACGGCGTACCGGTTTACAGCGTTTTCGATCCTAACGACCTGGGAGATTATCAGAGCTTCAAGCCCCACAAATGCCCTATGTGTCAGGATGGCGAAAAGCTTGAGGCTATCGTTAACAGCTTCGGTTATTCAAAGCTCTGATAGCAGCAGGCTCAAAATGCAATAATACCCCCGTAGCTCAGATCTGTTCTGACCTATGGGGATATTTTTTTAGTCGGGATGCTTTTTTCTCAGCTTTCTTGCAAAGCTTGCTGCGGCTATTATTACAACCACAAGAATAATGATAATGCCTATCGTGTAATACAGCATGGAATTATCGGATAATTCGTCATTGTATTTTTCATAATCGAATTTATGTACAGGGGTGTTCTCTGAAGTCTGCTTTGCTGAGGACTGGGACAGGCTTTCGATCCCTTTATCCTGCGCAGTGGAGGATGTCTTTTTGGAGCCTGAGGATGAGGAGGAGCTTCCGGAGCGTGAGCGGCTGGTTTTTGATGAGCTTTGCTTTTCGGATGAGCTCCTGCTTCTTTCAGAGCTGCGCGAGGAGCCGGAGGCGCGGTCATCGGGCTGCGCGGTTTCGGATAATTCGCTGAGCGCTGAAACGATCACTTCACCGCCGGAGCTGCAATTACAGGCGCTCTTTCCGGCATTGACTGCATCAATAAATTCTGTTCTGAAAGAAAAATCCGTTTCTTCCTCTGTGTCCTGTTCAAATCTGAAACGAATGCTGCTTTCGGCAGTTCTGACATTTTTCACAGCGTATATTACATAGACATATGCCCCTGCGTCATTGTATTTCAGAAATTCATTTGTATTCTTGTTTTCAATGGCAGCATTTTTGAGGGTGAGCCTGTTATTATAATAAAGCTTGAAGCGTACAGCGCCAAGTCCGCTGTTATCCCTGAGGCTGACATTTACATTGAAGCTTTTTCCGGGCTTTACCTGCTGCTGAGCTTCAAGGGTCATATCCACTGTGCTGCCTGCTGCCGATACGGTCAGGCTGCCGGCGGTTATCATCAGAATAACTGAAATCAGTACGGCTAAATATTTCATATATCAAACGGTCCTTTCCATCAGCGGCAGTATTCCGCCGATATCATACAGATCAAAGCTTCCAAGCGAAGCTATGGATACTCCGTGATCCGAAGCAAAGGCTTTTATCTCCGCATAGTTTTTATGAGCCTCGATATTTCCTGAAAAAGCAAGGATATCCCGCGCTATCAGACCGCAGCAGCCTCCGATAAAGCCATGATCGTAGCCCCGCAGCCTTATGCCCTCGTTCACCGTTTTCAATACGTCGATATTATTCTTTTTGCAGGCTCTGTAAATTGATTCGTCAGAGGTTATCACTGCGTTTTCCGATACAACTGCGGCAGAGCATTTTGCGTATTTCTGGTTGGTGTGGATAATGGAGATATTTTTCCCGGCGCAGCAGGATAAAAGCTCCTCTGATGCGGTTTTACGGCAGCAGATCAGCTTGTCCCCGAGAAAGCATACATTGAGCTTCGGCGCAGGAGCTGTGATGCCGTCAACAGGTATCACTGCTGCGCCGGAGGATGTGAGCTTTGAGCTGAGATCACGGTTGTCCTTATCAATATAGAAAAGCCTGTCTCCTGCGTGACAGACGGACATATCCGCATGATATCTCTCTGCCCCGTTCACTGCGGTCAGGGGCGCCGGTGTTATCACCCTGATATGATAATTGTTTACAAGCTCGCATATCAGCTCCGGTATCTGATCGGACACTGCCGCAAGTGAAACATTGTTTTCAGGTATGTTTGCTCTTTGCAGAAATCGCTCCGTACAGATCACTTCCATTCAATAATATCTCAGCGCATCAACAGGATCAAGCCTCGCCGCCTTTACAGCCGGATAGATCCCGAAAACTGTGCCGAAGAATACAGTTACCCCAATAATTATAGCTATTATACCAATATTGACATCAAGTGTCAATCCGAAAAGAAACGATATTCCGAAGGATACCGCATATCCCGCAGCAATTCCCGTGATGCATCCCATAAGGCTGATAAATGCCGAGATCATCAGATATTCTGTAACGATGGAGACAGTATCTGCCCCGAGAGAACGCTTGATGCCTATTTCCCTTGTTCTTTCCTTGACCGTTACCAGCATGATATTCATTGTATTGATACCTGCAACAAGCATTGATATGCCGCCTACCGCAGACAGTACAAGGGAAAATATCAGAATAATATTATCTATGCTGTCCTTTTGCCCGGTCAGGTCGTTTACTATATAGCCATCCCTGCCGCCGCCGTTTTGTCCGATAATTGAAACTATTTTTTCTCCCTGCTGCTTCCTGTTATTCTCATCCCGCAGCTTTACTATTATCTGGGTGAAATTCTTATCAGAAAAGCCCTCCTGCACCGTGCTGTAGGGAAGATATACAAAATCAGGAATATAACTGCCCATTACGCTCTGGATAATGCCGCTTCCGGTTCTTATGATGCCGATGATCCTGAATCGTTCCGATGCCTCGCCTATCTGGAGGTCAAGCTCCTTCCCCACTCTCATGTGGTTTTTTTCTGCCATTTTTTCATCAATTATGCATACCCTTGAATTTGACAGGATATCGGATGTTTTGAAAAATCTTCCGCTCACAAGACGCAGGGATATGCTCTTGTATGCATCGCTGTCAAGTCCCCACATACAGATCGTATTATTATCGCTGTCTGTGAAAACCTCTGAGGTTTTCATCATTATGGGAACGGCAGCGCTGACGTTTGAGATGGAGCGTATCTCGGAAAGCTCTCTTTCCGTCAGCGGCGATGACTGGGAATTGGTGCTTATCGCAAGACCGCTGATGCCAAGCCCTTCAAGCTCGCCGTTCAGGGCGGTATTTCCCATGCCGGCTATATTTGATGTTATGATAACTGCGCAGACTCCTATCGCTATGCTGAATAATGTCAGAAATGCCCTTCCCCTGTTCATAAATATTCCTTTGACAGATTTAAAATATAATTCGATCATATTATCCACCGTTCTGTGAAAGAATTTTCTGACCTTCCGCTATATCATCATCGGGTCTGATGATAATATCATTGACTTTAAGCCCGCTTTTTATGCTGACTCCGTTTTTATATTCCTTTCCCGTCTTTACATACCTTTTTACAGACCGGTCTTTTTTCAGAATTAATACATAATCTCCGCTTTCGTCTGAATGGATATATTCATAGGGGATTATTATTATATCCCTGTCAACGGAGGTCTGTATCTCACATTCGGCTGTGTATCCTATTTTCAGGCGCTTATCCTCACCTTCAAGCTTTATCGTGATCTCCACCGCAGTTTCTTTGCCTGTCAGCACGCCGGTCTGCTTTGCTTCATTTGATATACTATATACCGTGCCTTTGAAGCGTCTGCCGCTTATGGCTGAAAATCTGATGCTTACGGGCTGATCCTTTTTTATACTTTCGATGGAGTTTTCGTTGATATTGGCTTTGATACAGCGCGCTTTTTTATCGGATACCCTGAACAGTATGCTGCCCTTTGCGGCAATGCTGTTTTCTGTGTAATTTATCGAATTCACTATTCCGTCAGCAGGCGCGCGCATTATCTTTTCTACAGTATATTTTTTGATCTCCTCTATTATATCATCGGTCAGCTCGGCTTTTGTGATAAGCTTTACATATTCGGAAAGCTCGGGAAATGTCCGGGTCAGCTTTTCTGAATCCGGGATGGTATATACCGTCATAACCGGATCGTCCTTCTTTACCGTATCTCCGTCAGCAACATACAGACTGCCTATGAGCATATAATTATCGCTTTTGACATTCCTTGAATCCGCATACTGCAGTCTTCCCGCAGCATTGACAATGTTTTCGCCGTCAGAGGAGATGACTGTGTACAATTCGGCTTTTACAGCAGCATTTGTGGTACTGCCGGCAGCAAGGATCGCTGTGATCACAAGCGCCGTAACGGTGAACAGAATAATATATTTTTTCATCTTGAATCATCTCCCGATTTAGTATTTGTTGTATTCTTTGATTTATCCCGCATTATTATGCTTTATATGGCGCTGAGGCTGAATTTTTATTACCTGAATCTATGAAACTGACATCTACGCTGTTGGCGAATAAAAAAGAATCCGATGTTCCGCTTCAATGCCCTGAGCTATGCTTCATTAGTATTTCTGCTTTGGTGGGTCAAAAGGTGGAAACCACAGGGAGTTTCCCCTTGAGTTTTCCCCCCTTTTGCAATTCCCTTTCCTTATCCCCCTCAGTTGCCCGGACTTTAGCGGCTAAGATTTGGTATTTTTCTTTTGAGGGGTCAAGCTCAATCTGAAAATGTACCTTTTCGGTGAATTTGATGATTCTGAATAATGTATGAAAAAAAGCATGAATACATTAACTTGATATATTTTTACCGTTGAGTTTCACGGATTTCTGAGGCTTTGATATGAAGCTGGCTTCGGGGATTTTTTGTTTCCCCATTCCATCCAAGTATAACACGCGAGTGCGAAAGTAACGCATTGTCAGACCTATCCCGCGATCTTGACACCGGCGGCACACCGGCGACGCTGCCGCCGGT
>ONNU01000185.1 GCA_900319255.1 uncultured Eubacteriales bacterium | reverse complement strand
GGTCAGTCAAAAGGTGGAAACCACAAGGGGTTCCCCCTTGAGTTTTCCCCCTTTTGGAATCCCCTTTCCTTATCCCCCTCGGTGAGCCGGATTTTTGCCGCTAAGATTTACTATTTTTTATTTGAGGGATTAAAGCTCGATCTGAGTTTTTAAATTTTCACCGTCGAGTTTCAAAGAGTCAGGAATTTATAAAGGGGATTATCCCCTCATTTGCAAGCATCCACATGAGAGGGTCGTAAATGCGGTGGGGTGTTACCTTTGCCAGCTGATTTTCGCCTGTGGGGGGCTGACCGAAGCTTGATACGCCGAAAAAGCGTACCTTATTGATATTGAAGTTTGAATTGATAGCGTTAAGGAAGGCGGTTTCGTTATTGTCGTTGAGCCATTTCTTGATCTCCTCGTTTACTGCGTCGGCATCGGGGACGTAAAAACCGTTCTTAGCAGCATGAGGGCTGGGCTGCAGCACTCTTGAGCCGCTGCCGAAGGTATTCCGTACAGCGTCAAGCTTTGAAAAGACTATGGCGACATCCTTGTCGATGGTGGTGTTTTCCTTGATGCGGAGATTATTTCGCAGATATCTGGCAAGATCGCTGACGATAGCGCCGCCGCTCTGCTGACCGATAATGCTTGATGTACCGCCCGACCATGTAAAAACCTTGCGGTCGATCTTGTTTTTTATTCCCGGAAGCGCAAGGGGGTCAAAGAGTATGAAAAGGCATTTTGAACCGTTGAGATAACGGCAGACCGTATCATCAAGCTTTTCATAATCCTCGCCTGCGCCGTCAAAATAGGTCAGGGAATAAACACTTCTGCTTGTGCCGCTGATATTGCGGTTATCCGTTATTTTCCAAAGCTGCGGAGGGGGCATCTCGAAATGCTCCTCCGTTTTATCCACAGGCTCGGGAAAATCAGGGTTGTACATATGGTTGACATTTTCCTGAAAGATATTTTTTGTTTCGGTATTGATCGGCTCAAATACGAAAGGTACCTTTCTGTCATTCATCAGCTCATACATCATTGCTGTAAGAAAATTACTTTTGCCGGACTGCGGCACACCTACTATGCTGAACCTCATATATTTCTTGTAATCAAGAATACCGCTGGGCAGAAGCATATGACATTTATTGCAGACCGTATTTGCTACCCTGCCGTTACATTCGGGGCAGTTGCACAGGGGCGTCCTTTCAAAAAGATTATCCATCCATGTCTGGGGCAGCGTCTTTGATGGATCGCTGGGGCAGACATAGACTATATCCTTTTTATTCAGCTGGTCGAGGCAGTACGGACAGATTATACTTCTGAAAACATAAGACATTTATTCTTTCCTCCTTACGGGAAAATCATTTTTGCTGACCGGAAAACATAAGCGGTCATCTTCACGGCACTTTCAGATGCGCTGTATCAAGGGGAACGGTATTGAATTCCAGCATATCCTCATCCGATATCATAAGACGGAGTATCACGCCCTTTTCAAGATTCAGAGCATCAAAATCCTTCAAAGGCAGCGATGCTTTATTATCTGTTACGGCTGTGGGCGGGAAGGTATAGAGTATCCTCAGCTGCTCATCCTTCATACTCCAGGGCAGCTGACCGTTTTCAAGACAGGTCAGATACATCTCCGGGAGCGTTTCCTCACATTCGATCTCAACCACAGGAGCTTCGTCCTTTTTGATGCCCAGAAATCCTCTGTTCCAGTTTATCCTGTAGCGTATCTCTGTCTTTGGCTTATTATTTATCCTCATATTTGACGGCTGGGACAGTATCACCGTACCGTCAGAAAGCTTATATTCGCCTATCACTGTAAAGCACAGATCCTTTTCAGGGATGCGCTGTATTATCAGTCTGTCACCATTGCGCTTATATTCGTCAGGAGTGATCCAGCTTGACCTGCCCTCAGTGACATCCTCCTCTGTTCCCCAGACAGGCTTATCTGTCTTTTCATTTATTATGTAATGTATCCTTTCAAGGTCAGAGGAGACCGCTTTCAGCTGAGCTTTAAGATGCCCGTCCTCTACCCTTGTGGCTGTCTTGTCTATTTCGCAGGGCATTACTCCCACTACATGATATACGCCGGATATAATGCCGTTACAGCCGGATTCCGAGACCACCGCTATCTGTATGGAATCGCCGTAGCGTATGGAAAATCTGCATTCACGGCTGCTGCTGTAGGCTGTGGCAAGGATATTATTATCAAGTATACCGTTAATCTCCGACATAGGTCTGACCTGCCCGATAACGTCCCGGTCAAAGCCCGGGCGGAGCTTACGGATATAAATGCAGTCCGTTTTTCTTTCGCATTCATCCCAGCTTACGGTCACGGTCTTATCCTTGAAGCTTGTTGTGATATTCTGCAAAGCACAGGGGGGCTTCTCGGGTATAACGGGATCCGTCAGTATGCCTGAGCTGAAACGAAGCTGGCTGCCGAAGCGGTAGATACATTGCAGACGATATGTATAGGGGTTATTATTGATAAGCCCCTTATCTTCAAAGCCCTTCTGCCCTCTTTCGCATACCACACGGCTTTGTTCATCAGGCTCGGTGGAGGGTATTCCCCCCTTTGTCCTCAGTACCCGCACGCCTATGCAGTTCTGCGGCAGAGTCCATTTGAAGCTGCAGGTTCCGTTTCTGGCTTCGATGGTAAGGAATCTTTTGTCAAGCTCCATTACGACCTCAGTCCTGCAGCCTGTGGGCGGCGAGGATAGTCCCATTCTTACGGCAAATACAGCGTAGCCGTAGACCTGTCCGGCATTGATGGTATTATCCTCAAAGCGGGTATCGGTGATATCCCCCGCAAGAATAACTCCGTCGTCCGGGTCAACAGGAACAGCTCCGTCCTTGCGCACGATCATATATGACACGCCCAGATCGCCGGATGACTGCCAGTTCAGCACACAGGCTGTGCGCACGCCGGTGTTTTTCATCACAGCCCGAACCTGTCCCGGGCAGCGGGGCGCTACAGCCCGCACAAGCTCCATAGCAGGGGAATAATCGCTTACGATGGACAGCACACGGATGCACTGATTAGCCTGCTCATATTTATCTGAAATGTTCTGCGGCATTGACTGCTGAGCCTGGAGAAGCTTACTGTCGATAGTCTGCCGCTGGGTGGTCAGGTTCATTTTCGGGTTCTGGGAAAGTATCTGTTCAAGCTTTTTCCGCGCCCCCATATAATACTGTCTGTCCATCAGGGATTGCAGCTCCCTGACAGGCTTTTCATATTCTCTTTTCAGCTCGCTTATCCTTGAGCCGAGAGCGGAGATACCCGTATCAAAGGGATTCGCTCTTTTTGCATTATCAAACTGCCGCTGGGCTTCGATAAGATCCATATCGTCAAGAGCCTGCTTTGCAAGCCGGCAGTAATCGTAATATAGGCGGAATTCCGATATTGAAAAGCCGCAGGGGCATTTTTCAGCAGATGCAGGTATCCTCCGGCGGCACTCGGGAACCGGGCAGTTCATATAAAGTGCGCTGTCACATACCGGGCATTTAGCTCTCTGGGCTTCTTCTCTTGTGCGGAATTTTTCGATAAACCTGCATGACGGACAGGTAACATATATATAAGCCTGGGGTGTTTCATAGGGATCATTCAGGCTTTTGGTTTCGCTGTTATAGATCGCAAGGGCAAGATCTCTGTCCGGGAAGATCGACTCGATTCTTGTGATACACGCTTCTGCAAAATAGGGATCCTTCCTGAAAGCCTCGGGCGCTCCGCTGAGCAGTCCGAAAAAATCACGATGCTTATATTTTTCAAGAGAGTTTTCATATTTACGTCTGTTTTCCTGGCTATTGAATATCTGGGTAGTGGCTTTGGAAAAAAGCTGACCCAAAATATGTCCGGGGGTGCTGGTATCTGTGGCTATTTCAATGGAATACTTCCTTGCAATAGCGCAAAGCTCATCGGTCATTTTCCTTTTATACATATATTTTTCTTTTTTTGTACAGCCGTCAAAAAAGCACAGAAGATCAAAAAGATCCTCAACTTCCGCTGCCCATGGATATTTAGGAGTATTGGTATTATTCAGCCTTTCTATCTGCTGCTGCAGACCGCTGAAAATAGTCGGCTGCAAAAAGCTCGCATTGATGCTGACGCCCTTTACAGGCTTCTGTATCTCATAGCCGCTTTCGGAATAGGTCTGCTTGACAGTATCTACCCGCAGCCCTAAATGTCCCGCAACGCTTCGTATCTGGGTCATTGTTACCTCGGGTGTCGTATTAGGACGCTTTCCCGAAAGCATGATCGCGATAAGCTTACGAAGCTGGGCTATTCGTTCCTCCTTGATCTGCGCAGCCTCCTGCTGGCGCAGCGCAGGTGTGAGCATTACGTTTTCCATATCGGTATACAGCTCCATAAGCTTATTAAGCTCGCTCTGATCGCCGCTATTATTACGCTGCTCCTCCTTTTCGGTTTTCCACTGCGCAAGCTTTTTCTTTATGGTCTGCGGCGGATCCGGCGGATCAAAAGAAAGCTTCAGCACCTCAAAATAATTTTTTCTGTCCAAATCCATGACACCCTTTCACAGACAGTCAATAATTTATTAATCATCCCGCTCCGGGATTTCCGGAGCGAAGCTCAATTTTCCGGTATATAATTCCTGTCGATTGCTCTTATACCTGAATTCGTAATGGCGGCATCTCCGTTGGGTTTTGAAAAATGGAATTCCGCTGTTCTGCGTTAATGCCCTGAGCAATGCTTTATCAGTATTTCTGCTTTGGTGGGACAAAAGGTGGAAACCACAAGGGGTTCCCCCTCACGTTTTCCCCCTTTTGAAATCCCCTTTCCTTATCCCCTTTGGATAGCCAGACTTTTACTGAAATAGTAAACAACAATAGTTTTCTTAGCTATTATTCTGCAAACATGATGTACAGTCGTTGATTGAGTAAAGTCAAAATAATGATGGCGTTCACTACAGCTTACTGTCGCCGTCCGATCTGCAGCTCGTTTATTGCTGTCCAGGTCTCGGCTGCGGTCTCTGCACCGGCTTTTCCGCTTTGCTGTTTTGTGGAGGATACGGCGCTGATCTCCTGAGCGATGGTTCCGAAGCCCATTTCAAGCTCCTTGCTGCCTTCAAGCATTATTGAATCCATGCTGCCGAAGGTGATATTCCGCATAAATTTTTCATCTGCATCTCCGAAGCCCATGCCTATTATCTCAATGCCGTTTTCGTGACATTCCCGCGCCGCATCGACTGCCCGGGCAGGATTCATCCATACGCCGTCTGCAAGAACTACAGCGTATCTTTTCCCTTTCAGCTCCTTCATCAGATCATTTATCTTATAAAACGGATGCCAGGCATTTCCTATTCCTGTCATCTCCACCTTTATCTCCTTTATCGCAGCCTTACAGCTTTCCAGGTCTGATGTAAGCTCCTGACAGACCAGCGTATTATCGGATACCACCATTACGCCTATCCTTACATCGCCGCCCTTTTTCTTCATCTTATCCACAAAGCTGCACATCGCCTTTTTTGCATTGCGTATGGGCGAGCCTCTCATGCTTCCCGATACGTCAAGAGCCAGCATTACAGAAAGGCTGTTATCCTGCACCACCGAAAGCTCCCCCGGCGCTATGGGTCGGGCAAATCTGCTGATATCCTGCTCCGGGGTTTCCTCACGGATAGGCAGGTCACGCTCCGAGCCTTCAAGCCTTGCCTGTACATGGATCATAGCGTTGATATCATAGCTATACTGTATGCGTATAATCCGGGGGTTATTATGCTTATCATGGGGTATGCCTGTGACCCTGTATTTTCCTGTTATATTACATTCCGCCGGCGCAGCTGTACCCTGAAGCACATATATCTCCATTTCGTTTTTTCCGTCCTCTGTCGTATAAAAACGGAAGGCTTCGGCGCATTTGCAGGGGATCTGCTGATTTGCCGGGATTATGGTTTTATTGATATAATGCGTTCCCGCATCATTTACCGCTATAATGCCCATTGCATGGGCTACGATATCTGTACAGCGAATGCTCAGGGCGTTTTCAAGTACGCTTTCCTCTGAGGACGCTTTTGTCTTTTTCATGCGTATGCGTCCTGTGAAGGCTTCGTCCTTTGCATCGGGCACCTTTGTAACAAGATACTCCGGCGCAGGAAGATGCACCTGTATCGCAGCTCCTAAAGCAACCGCTTCATCAGGATCAACATGACTTATCGGATCGTGTCCGCTGAGTTCACGGAGATATGCGGGAACCTGTCTCATTCTCGTTGAACCGCCTACGAGAAGTATATCCGTCACATCCTCCCAGCCAAGCCTAAGACCCTCAAGTAGATTCAGGCACAGACTGCCTGTGCGTTCAAGAAGCGGTCTTGTGGCTGCATTGAATTCATCAAGCGTGACGGTAAGCTTGTATTCTCCGTAATCCGGAAGCTTCAGACGCAGTTCGGTGCTGTCAAACTGAGTAAGCTTCTTTTTTATGATCTCAGCCTGTCTGATGACCGTTCTGCTGAGTATCGGGGAGCTGTCGGCATCAATGCCGGTCTCCTCCAGAAGCTTGCTTTTTATCAGCTCTGTCAGGGCTTCATCCCAGTCCTTGCCCCCGAGAATATGATTTCCGGTGGTTTCCAGCGAGCGCATAACGCCGTATTCCTGCATCTGCACCATGGTCACATCAAATGTTCCGCCGCCGAGGTCGTAAACCATTATCACAGCATTTTCCCGCCAATGGCTCACAGCGTAGGTCATTGCTGCGGCTACCGGCTCGTTGATGATCTGTCTGACATTAAGACCGGCTCTGTGGGCGGCTCTCATTGTAGCTGCCCGTTCCTGCTGATAGAAATATGCGGGAACGGTGACAACAGCCTCATCTATTTCCTGTGAGCATACCTGCTCTGTGCTTTTTTTCAGGAAGCTGAGAAGTATCGCGGAAAGATCCTCAGCAGTATAGCTTTTTCCCTTGATGGTACAATAGGGGCTGCTGTCCCCCATGCTGCGCTTGAACACGGAAATGCAGCCCGGCTCACCGCTTTCAAAGGATTCCTTAGCCTCGCTGCCCACAACGATCTCCCCGTCATCCTCAAAATGTATTACCGAAGGGGTGATCCTCTCCCCCTCCGGATTTTTTATAATGACCGGTTTACCTGCTTTTTCGTCATACACTGCTACCGCCGAAAAAGTAGTGCCCAGGTCTATTCCTACTTTTATACCCATTTTATCACCGCTGTCTCAAATTGCAGAGGTTCCTGTCTTTTCCATCACTCGGCGCTTATCGCTACCTGATTGACAACGCTGTTTTCTACATCTATATCGGTGCCTATCTGTATCTTTGTGCTGAATGGCTCGCCTGTGCTGACATTTACTGCTTCAATATAGATCTCTCTGTTTTCAACTTTGAATGTGACCTTGAATTCTGTGCCCTTTTTCGTGCCTGCGGGAAGATCAATGTGAAGCGTACCTATGCATTTGACCTTATCAGCAGGATCTGAATACTGCTCGTTTCCCTCCATATTTATGCAGGGGGTAACTCTGTCATTGACGCTCATATTTTCAAATGCGCGCAGCTCTACACAGGGCATATTATCCTTAGGCGCATAATATGATCTGGTTTCATCAACAGGCATTTCTGAATTTATCTTGATAAGGTTGTCTATTATATATTCTCCGTTTTCATCAAGAACGCCGGGTCCGAAGGAACGGGGAGTTCTGTCAACCACCTCGATGGGGTTGAGTATGGACATTGCGCCGGCTTCTGAGGGAGCTTTCGGCTGACCGTCTGAGCTTTCAGCCTTTGACGCTTCAACGAGAATAGTTGAATATACAGCGGCGCCCTTTGCAACAGCGTGATTCGGGTCTTCAAACTGTACGATGCCCGGGAATCTCTGCTCGACCGCATTCTTTATCATGGGCATGAAGGAGGAGCCGCCTACTAAAAGAACAGTATCTATCGGGATATTGCCCGCATCCTGAATGGTCTTTTCAACATATGACATGGTTTTCTGAACAAGATCGGCGGTAAGGTTTTCAAATTCCTCACGGGTGATCTTTACCTTTGTCATGGAATTATTTATATTTATCTTGACGGAGGTCTCCTCAAGATTGGTAAGCTTTTTCTTTGCATTTTCTACTCTGCTGCGGATAAGCTGATGGGTCTCGGTATCCATCTCATCCAGGCTGATGCCGTTTTCAGTGCAGCAGGCATTTGTCACATATTCCACAAGCCTGTCATCCCAGTCCTTGCCGCCGAGAAGATCATCGCCGCCTGTTGTAACGACCTTTACCTTCTGTACCTCCTGACCCTCGGAATTGGTATCCATGGACATTTTAAGTATCGTAACGTCAAAAGTACCGCCGCCAAGGTCATATACCATTATAGTACGCTCCTCCTGGAACTGTCTTGCGCAGTAGCTGAGCGCAGCCGCAGTCGGCTCTGCGATAACGGAAAGGACATTCATGCCGGCAAGCATTCCTGCCTTTCTTGTTTCCTCAAGCTCCTCAAAGCCGAAATATGCAGGGCAGGTTATTACCACATCGTCAACGCTGTAGCCCTGTTCCTCTGCCATCTGCTTTATTCTCCTGAGTATAAGGGAGCTGATATCTGTGGGGTTATATGTCTTTCCGAAATATGTATAGCTCTTTGCATCGGGCTTGCCGATCTGACGTTTGATGCAGTCAACCACACGGTCGCCGTCAGTTTCGATCCTCTCCTTTGCAGCCTCGCCTACAACGATATTATTTTCATTTTCAAAAAATACCACCGATGCAAGTGTATCTGTGTTATCAGCCTGATTTTTGATTATCTCCGGATTTCCGTTTCTGTCCAGAGTTGAAATACAGCTGTAGGTTGTGCCTAAGTCAATACCGAATGTTCCCATTTTGATTACCTCCTGAAACTATCTTTATATTATTTTTTCTCAGTTCTTTACCTCTTCGTTTTTGCTGTCATTTGTCTTTTCAGCTTCAAGCGACGGGTCATATACATAAATATCAGCATATTCCGGCTGCAGTACGGTCTTGTCCCTGATGATGCCCGGCTTGCGTGAACGGGCGACGGTATTATGCTTATCGGGGTCTGCGGTGGGTATCTTTTCAACCACTCTGCAGCAGTAATTTTTCCTCGGACTGCCCTCGCTGCTCACAAGAACCGATGCGCCGTTTTCTTCAAACAGATCCTCAAGCTGGCTGAACATATATGAAAGGTTCTTTTTCATTTCCTCAGCCGTGAGATCACATTCTGTAAGAAAAATATAATCAACATACATTTCCGATATCTCCTTGAGTATCGGGATAAGCTGTTCTCCGCTGACCCGCTTTTTCAGATCGTCAAGATCATGCTGCATACCGGAGCGCACCTGTATCTGGAAATTCGCATTTTCTCTCAGTGCCTGGGCAAGCTTACGCTCATTGCTTTCCTGCTTCTGCATCATCTGTCGGACAAGAGCGGACAGCTCCTCTGCGGGATCCTGCTTTTCTGCAGGCTGTTCGTCTGCCTTCAGTTTCTCAGAAATTTCAGAAAGCTGCTGCTGGATCTTTTCTATCTCACACAGCGCCCTGTCATCATTCCTGAGCTTTCCCACCTCTTCCGAAAGAGCTTTGATATCCTCGCTTATCTGAGCCAAAGGATCGGTTTCAGCCGTTATCTCACAATTATCCTCTGCATCCGCAAATTCCTGCGTTTCCGTCGACGGAATCTCCCTGATAATCTCCTCATCCTGTGACATTTTACGACCTCCTTCATATTTTTTTCATTACAGGATACGGGAATTTAATATTTTTGAATATTTTTATATACAAACTATTGTATAATATATACAAACTTAATTCAACGAATTCATCTTACTTTATTATTATAAACAATACCGACATTTTTGTCAACAGCTTTCTCCCCCACCGCCGGCGGCGGCGTGCCGCCGCTGTCAAAAACGCGGGGACAGGTCTGACAATGCGTTACTTTCGCTTCCGCGTGTTATACTTGGAAGGTAAGGGGGAATAAAATAATCCTTAGTCGGCTCCAACGAAAACTCCCAGAAATATTTTACACGAACTCCCTGCAGCGCCGCCGGCAGTTCAATGTTTAAAGCTCAAAACTCAAAGAAAAGGGTTTGTTATCAAAGCAAAGAAAAAAAGCAGTTACACATCCCAGCCTCAACAGAAACTGTAAGCCAAAACCATAATGCCAGCACTATCCAATTCCTAATTCAATTCAATTCCACTTTCCACTTTCCAAATTCCAAATTCCTCATTCCTAATTCCTAATTTCTCATTCCTGATTCCTTCAAATTATTTAAATGTGAAAGCGGACGTGCTTTCGCACGCCCGCCGGTGGGATCAATTAATTATTTCAGTTTGCGCAAGTGATATTGAATATCTTGTTTGCTGTTGCGCCCTTGCTGTCCTTGGCTACTACCTTTACGTCATAAGCTGCCGCAGTGGTGGGAGT
>ONNU01000161.1 GCA_900319255.1 uncultured Eubacteriales bacterium | reverse complement strand
TTTTTGCCGTCATAGCCGCATTCTGTCGGGGGGAATATATCTTTTGCGGCTGAAATTCCCTCCTGGGGGTCGCTTACAGCAGGGCTGAAATGTGTAAGCCACAGCTGCTTTACATCTGCGTTTTTTGCAATAGTTGCCGCTTCGCTGTAAAGCATATGACCTGTACAGATAGCGCGGTCAAGCTTTTCTGGCTCATAGTACAGTCCCTCGCATATGAGAAGGTCGGAATTCTCTGCGTGGCTGACAATATTGCTGACCGGTCTTGAATCTGTGCAGTAGGTGACTTTGATGCCCTTTCTTTCGCCGCCGGATACCATATCGTAGGTGAAAGTGCTGCCTTCGTATTCGACTGTATCGTTTTTCTGGAGGGCTGACCATATGCACATGGGAACGTTGTTTTCCCTTGCCTTCTCCGGAAGAAAGCGTCCTTTTCTTTTCAGCTCCACTGAATATCCGTAGCATCTGATCCCATGGCAGGCTTCAAAGGGCGTTACTGTCAAAAGCCCGCATTCAAATGTCTGCGCCTTGTCTGCTTCAAGAAAGTTTATTTCAAAGGGCAGATTCGGAGCTATCACACAAAGGCTTCTTACAATGTGTGAAATTCCCTTTGGACCTGCAATCGTTATCGGCTCGGTTCTTCCCTCGTTGCCCATGGAAAGCAAAAAGCCCGGAAGCCCGGAAATGTGGTCGGCATGAAAATGTGTTATGCATATAAGGTCTACCGGAGTGCATTTTTTACCCGCGCATTTTAATGCTATCTGTGTGCCCTCGCCGCAGTCGATCAGAATGCTGTGACCCTGGCAGCTTATCAGACATGAGGTCAGCCATCGGTTTTTCATCGGCAGCATTCCTCCGCAGCCAAGCAGTGTTACATCCACCATTTCTTGCTTTCATCCCTTTCTGTTTCTTTTCCCGTTTTTCAGCTCTCCTGCGGGAAAAGCTTTTCGCATATATCAATAAATTCATCCCTTGTCATCAGGCAGTTCAGCGTATCAAGAAGAAGATTCGCTGTCATATTCGAGGGCAGATCCAGATGTGCTTTGAGCCTTGCGCGCTTTTCTGCCGCATTCTCTCCTCCGCTCAGACCATAGATGAAAAGGTCGGTCTTTGTGATATCTCCGCTTTTGGTTATTATTCCGGCTTCGCTGCTGCAATGGGCGCCCGAGGCGATTATGGCTTTTTCGATGATCTGCTGTGATATGCCTTCAACTCCCAGCTTGCCTTCCTTTGAGGGCTTCAGCTTTCGCTTTTCCTTGCCGAAAATATCGGGTACAAACGCGTGCTTTATTTTATCCGCAGGTACTGCGCCTTTCAGGAAATTTCTTATGACAAAGCCTGCGCTGTCACTGTCCGTCAGAATGAGTATGCCCCTTTTTTCCGCAAGGTGGCGTATCAGCGCCTGTTTTTCCTTATCCTTGAAAACGCCGAAGCCGTCTGTGGTGATTATCAGTCCGTCAACGATATTGGAAAGCTTGATCTTATCATATTTTCCCTCGACAATTATCGCTTCTCTCACCTTTATCATTATGCGTCGTCCTCTTTCATTATCAGCAGTATTTTTGCGATCAGCGTTTCAAGAAGTATCCTTGAATCATTTCTTGTGCTTTTCATTTTGATATCGGTCTCAAGTATCGCATCAAGTATCTTCTGCAGGGTGACTGATGAATATTTTGCGGCTGTATAGCTGGCATTTTTCAGGACAAATTCCCTGTTGCCGTATTTGAGATCCTTTGCTGCCTGAGTGATGCTTACTCCGCTTTCCATCGCCGCCTTTGCGCGGTAAAAATCTATAAATGCAGAGCTGATCGCAGACAGGATGATCTCGGGTCTTTCATTCTGCCCGAAAAGCAGATCAAGCTCGGCATAGGTGCTGTTATAATCCCTTTTTGCCAGATATTTTGAAAGATTATAATATTTCGTCTCGCTGTTCTTTACGCACAGGAGCTTTATTATCTCATCGGTGATCTCGCCGCCGTTTGCATAGGCGCTGAGCTTGTCGATCTCGTTTTTCAGGGAATTCATATCCGTTCCGGTCATGCTGATTATCCTCGATGCATTTGCGCGGCTGAGCTTTGCATCGTTTTTTTCTGCCCATTTTACAAGCTGGGCTTCAAGGGCTGAATCGCTCATTTTGCTCAGCTCCAGGACTGTGCCGTGTTTTTCGGCTGCGGAAAGGAATTTTGAAAGCTTTGATTTACCCTTGCCGTCCTTCTTTTTCTTCGCTGAGGTATCGTAGGTGGGCATGGAGAAGATCAGAACCGTGGATGGTGAGATCTCCGGGAAAAAGCTTTCAAGCTCTTTCATATCGCTGTCGGACAGGGAATTGATATCGTAGTCGATGACATTGACACATTTTTTCTCTGAAAACATAGAGATCTGCTGTGATGCGTCAAATATCTCTCCCAGTGTGGTATCGCTGCGAAGCTGAAAATAGTCAAATTCAGACGGGGTCTTCCCCACTGCTTTTCTGATAAGCGCCTGGGTATATTTTTTTACAAGGTATTTCTCGTCGCCGTAGATCACATAAAGCGGTCTCAGCTCGTTTGATGCCATTTCCTTTTTAAATTCCTGCTCATTCAGTTTAGCCATGAGCTTTCCCTCCTGATATCCGTACTTCCTCCGGGATACATTCTTATCCCTATGCTGCCTCGTCCGGCAGTGTAATACAGCCGGGATGAATATTCTCCCAGCGATTCTATATCATCCTGCGCCTTTGAGGGGCTGTCTGATACGATTATATTTTCTGTTTTTATTATTTCCGGTGATGCAAGCTTTCCGTTTATCACCAGATAATCACATTCTGTAAAGCTTGCCGGCAGCAGCGCTGCGTCATTATCTCCGCATAGTATCAGAAACTGCTTATCCCTCGCTTTGAAGCTCAGCGCGTTTGTCTTTTCCGTGCGGTAAATATATATATCCGTACCGCAGCAGGAATATATGCTGATAGCCGGCTTGTTCTTATCTGAAAGTATGACCTTATCCGACAGCATCACACGGCTGTGCAGGCGCTCGGTCAGCTTTTCTTCATTATACACCTGTATCGCCTTTGCATGATGAGAGCTGAGAACATTTTCTGCAAATGCCGCTGCGCCGGAGGTCTTGTCCGTGATAAGCATAAATGACAGCTCGTCGGCTGAAATATCATCAAGATATGTATTTATTTCCGATATCTTATCATTATCTCCACCGCAGTATAATACCGCTGTTTCATTATTTCCGCTGAGGATCGCAGAAACTCCGTTTCCTGTGTCAAGTATCGAAAGCTTTGTGCTGCCGGCTTTCAGAATTATATCGGCAGTATTCCCCAGCATAAACAGCAGAGCGCATGAGCATACAAATACAAAAACCGTTTTTCTCCCGTGTTTATGCCTGATGAAATGATAGGCTGCCGCTGCGCCGATGGACAGCATCAGAACTATCGGTACATATTCTCCGGAGGTCTTTATCCCTGCAAAGGGAAGAGCTGATGTGAAGCTTGCGGCGCTTACGATAAATCTTGCAAGGGCGCTGCACAGAAGTATCAGCGGAAGCTTCAGAAATCTGAAAATCACACTGATATCCGCTATTACAAGAATAAACGATATAAACAGCAGCAGCGATGCAGGAACATATACGATAATATTTGTCAGAATCTGATAGAGGGCAAATGATCTGAATATTACAATAATTATCGGGAAGGTAAAGACCATTGCGGAAAGCGGGATCGTTACAAGGCTTATCAGAAAGCGGATGCCCTTTTTGTGATCGCTGAAAAACAGGAGCATTCTGTTGTGAGGCTTATCGTCTGATACCACAGTAAATCTTTCCATTACCTTATCAGCCATCCGGTCGCTCAGAAGCACTATCCCCAGCACAGAAAATACCGAAAGCAGGAATCCTGCATCGCATACCGAATAAGGATTCATAAAGCAGATCATCAGAACTGCGGCTCCGAGAGAATTGATCGCATCGGTCTGTCTGAAAAGAAACTGCCCCAGAAGGTATATTATCATCATTATTCCCGCCCGGAGTATTGACGGAGTAAAGCCGACAGCTGCCATATATATAAAAACAAATGCTATACAGATCAGGGACGCTGTGTTTTTCCTGATACGGAATAAAAACATCAGCAAAACCGATATCAGTCCCGTAAGCACCGCAAGATGAAAGCCGGATGCAACTATGATGTGGGATATACCGGCAGTGCGGAAAATGGCGGTGTCTTCGTAGGGTAAGCCTGTTTTATCGCCGATAAATACAGCGGTGATAAGAGCTGCGTCATCCTTGGTGAAATTACTGTTTATGCTGTCTATGATGAGCTTTCGCAGCATCAGGGCATAGTAATAGGGAGGCTTGCTGTCATTATGGGTAATCTTTACTCCGGAATAGACATCAAGGCTGCCTCTGAGATAATTGCTTCTTGCTATGTCAGGGTTTCGGTCTGAGCCTGTTTTTGAATAGAATTTTACCTTCGCCGTGATGGTATCGTATACCTCCGCCCGCAGGGCTTTCGGGGAGGATACCAGTATTTTTGTATTCTGGCGGCAGTCGGGGAATTTAATTTCGGATGTTTCAAGCTTATAATATACCCTGCCGTTTCGTTCGTAGGGCAGCTCGCAGATCGTTCCTGTCACCTCTGCTTTGTTTTCCATCAGAACATCCGTTCCGGATACAAAGGCTGCATTGAATATCATAAGTGTTATCATTGCGGCAAGGGCTGAGGTGAAGATCGCCGGGAAATATACCGTCCTTCTCAGCGGGGCTATCACAAAACCGGCTGCCGCTAAAAACAGGAATACTATCGCCGGCAGGAGCGGCTCATTATTCAGAATAAAAAGCGCAGCCGCTAATGCAGCTGAATATGAAAATCCGATTACTGCAAGCGGCCGCACCATAATTGTTTCCTCCGGATGTTATCTCATTTACATTTCTGCCCGCAAACGCTCAGCACATATCTACCTTGAGCTTTTTGCCGCCTAAAAGATGGAAATGAAGGTGGAATACCGTCTGTCCGGCATCTGCTCCGCAGT
>ONNU01000338.1 GCA_900319255.1 uncultured Eubacteriales bacterium | reverse complement strand
GCCGGACTTTATTAGCTAAGAGCTGGTATAGTCAGGAGTTTCATAAAAGCAAATATGAAAAATCTGCATGGATACATTAGTTTTATTAAACTCCAGTATTGACCACTAACTATAAATTAAATTCCTCATTCCTGACTCCTCATTCCTAATTCCTTTCAATTCCACTTTCCAAATTCCATTTTAAAACGATCTATAAACTAACCACTAACAACTATAATCTATAATCTATAAACTCCCAGCTCAGCAGGCAGTTTATATTGACATAGACTTGTATGGTGTAATATAATATATATGGTAAATAATTCATGTTTTTTGTACCTGATTTATTAGGAGATCTATATGCCTAAACGATATTTCTTTACGATAAATATGCTCATCAGGAGCGATACAAATATAAATAATGCCGTTAATTCCGTGATAGGCGATGAGTATTTTTTCAGACAGAATGTTCAGCTTATCCTTATAGACAGCCTTGGAAGTAAGCTTTCTTCTGATGTCTGCTCAAAATACAGCAGCCGCTATCCGGATAATGTTTTCTTTGTCGAAGCAGAGGGGGAAAAGCCTGCGGAGGCGTATAACCATGCTTCAGCGCTTTGCGCGGGCACTTATGTGGCGTATACTGATAACTACGGCACATATTCCCAGAAGGCGCTGAGTACCGTTTTCGGGCTTATCAAAAGCGGAGTCGTGCCGATACTTTGTATCCAGCCCATGCGTTCTGTGCAGCTTTCTGATGATATCCCGTATATAGACAGCTTTGCAAGCGGTACGATCCATCTGAGAGATACCCCGGATAAGTTCATCCTCTTTTTAGGGGCTTATTTTTTTCATAAAAGGATCGTTTCAAATCTCAGCTTTGATAAGCAGTACCGTTTTCATTATGATGTGAAATTCCTGATAGACGCGCTTCTGCGTCCGATGAATTTCGTATATACGGATAAATGCAGCTATACCTCATGCTGTCCCTGTGAAAAGGATATCCGCCGCTATGAGCCGCAGTATTCCTCGGTTTTCTATACAAAGACCATCAACAGCTTTATTATCCCCATGCTGAAAAAATATAAGGACGTCAGCTTTATCATGTATATCATGATGTATCTTATTGAGGTGAAATTTGCGCTGAATGCTGACGATGATTATAAGAAGGTGCTCATCGGCAGCCATGTGCAGGAGTTTTTTGACGCCTGCTCGGAGGCTCTCAGATATATCAGCGATACGGTTATCCTTGACCGCAGACTGTGCAGGCTCAGCGGTATTGATGAGGAAATGCCTTTCAGATTTATAAGGATAAAGAGGATGGATCCGGAGCTTTATCCGGAGGTGGATCTGGTTTCGCCTAATGACAGCGTTGTGGGCAAATACAGAGTTTCAGAAAACCGTATAGCTGCGCTGCCCCTTTGCGGAGAATTTGTCTGCCATATTGATGGCGTGCTTCTTTCCAGATCGAAAAGCATCACCGCGCAGATAGTTACCCTTAATTTTGACAGCGAGGGCATATATATTGACGCAGTGCTCAACGGCTGTTCCCATCTGAATGAAAATGATTTCAGCGTCTATTCCGTATATAACGGCGAAAAAAGACCCGTTCTGCGTTCTCAGGTCTATACGCTGAAAAAATTCTTCGGTCAGTCCTTCCTCAAAAGGTATTCCTTCCGCTTTTTCATTCCGGTGGATCCACGCTCAAAGATAGATACGGCAAGCCTGAATTTCAGATATAAAAATCTTGGCTTCCGCATGAATCTGTCATTTCCTACACCATACTCAAAGCTTTCGGATGAGATCAAGGCATCCTATGCCGTTTTCGGAGACAGGGTGCTTACATATGACAAGAAAAGCAAAACAATGGTTATCAAAAAAGCTACCGAAAGCCTTATTTCTATATCAGAATCAAGATTTCTCGGCGAGATACGCAAAACCTCCGGTCTGCATGACAGGATGTATTATAATATGCTGAGGAAAAAGGCGAGGACGGCAATAAAAAACAGCGAGGGCAGAAAGATCGTCCTTTTCTATGAGGACAAGGGCATTAATTATAACGGAAGCCTGCTTTTCAGATATTTCTTCAAGCATAAGACCAGCGAATATGAGCCGTATATCTGCGTCAGGAGAGACAGTCAGGAATATGATTTTCTTCTTGACAAGGGCTATGACAATGTTCTTGAAACAGGCTCCATGAAGGCAAAGATAATTGCGATGGCGGCGGATATATTATTTGCCGAGGACTGCGATCCCTATGATTCTCTGGGCTTTGACAGCAAGGATAAGCTGTATCTCAGGGATATGATGGCAGCCATGACTATTTCGGTAAAGAATTATTTCATGACCTATGAAACAGCCCAGTATAACAACCGTCTGAGGGATAATACGCAGATGGTATTCTGTGCATCGAAAAAGGAAATGGAAAACCTGCTCCAGCCCATTTATGATTATGATGACACCATGATAAAGGTAACGGGCAGCGCCTTGCTGGATGCTGTGAACCGGAATAAGGAAAAGCTTATCCTGATCTCTCCCGGAAAGAGAAAGCTTTTCAAGATCTACGAAAATTCAAGCTATTACCGCTTTACTGAAAGCTCGTTTTTCAAGTCATATAATGAGCTTCTCTGCGATAAGGAGCTTCTGGAGGCTGCAAAGCTTTACGGCTGGCATATTGCTGTACTGATGCCCGCTTCCATTGAAAAGTACGCATCCCTTTTCCGTGAGGATCCGTCTGTGAAGATATATCCGCTTAACGAGCAGACCGAAACAGCCCTGCTGTCGAGAGCTTCTGCGCTTGTAACGGATTATTCGGATCTGCAGTACAGATTTGCATATCTGGGGAAAAGCGTTTTCTATTTCTTTCCGCCGGGACTTCCCATAAATTCCGAGCACAAGGGGGAGGGCATAACCCGCAACGGCTTCGGAGATGTCGTTTTTGAAAAGGAAGATCTTATCGACAAGCTTATAAGAGGCATGGAAAACAATTTTTCAAGAAGCGAAAAATACAAGCAAAGACGCGACAGCTTTTTCGGCAAGCAGGATAAAAGCAACTGCCGCCGCATCTATGAGGAAACGCTTGACCTTATCAGAGGTATGTAATGATCTGAGCCGGAGAGATACTTTTCCTGCTGCATCAAAAAAATAAAAAGCCGATGAACGTTGATCCATCGGCTTTTATTTTTTTGACTTTCTCAGTCATTTCTGTATTTGGTAGTAATGCGGGAGTTGATATCCACAAGCTCATTATAGCTGACCTCATAATCA
Source organism: uncultured Eubacteriales bacterium (assembly GCA_900319255.1). GTDB lineage: Bacteria > Bacillota > Clostridia > Oscillospirales > Acutalibacteraceae > UBA1213. The sequence continues at coordinate 1,571 of ONNU01000338.1, read as the reverse complement.
CTCATGATATGCATACCTTCCTGAATGTAAAGGGAATCATCTCCGGTTTTACCGGCAGTTTTCACAAGGCTTGTAAGCTCGTTGATATATCCGAGAGCAGCCTCAGCGCTGGTTCTCAGCTCGGAATTGAGATCCTCGTAACGGGAGGGCGCATCAAGCTTGAGAAGCTTTGTATATACCGCGTCAAGCCCTTCAAGGGTTTTTTTGATCTCAGATTCATCTTTCTGTATGCGGATATCAAGCTCATCCTGCTGACGCTTCAGCTTTCTGGTCAGGTTTACAGCTTCAAGCATCTGTGAGCTGACCTCATCAACATATTCCTTTGTTCCGGGAGAATTGATGGAACAGGCGGCAAGGGTGAACAGCATAACTGCCGCAATAAAAAGAGCAATTGATTTTTTTGCTTTTGTCAACATAATTTTCAGCTCCTGTATCAAAGTCCGTAATCTGAAAGCTCGATGCTGCCGTTGATAGTATAGATCTGTTCAAAAAGCTTTGCAGCTCTGCCCTTGTAATAATTCATGATAGCCGTATCCGCAGCGATAAGACCCTCAGAGCCGGCTGTTTTAGCCTCCTCATAGAAGCTTTCCTCCACCTCTGAAAGACCAGCATCCCATTCGCTCTGGGACTGGTTCAGCTTTTCCGCATCCTCGCCGTCAAGAAGCTTGCTCAGCTCGGAATAAGAGGTGTTAGCCATATTTTTCCACTTGTCGCCGTATTCAGAAATGATATTTCTCATTTCTGTGCTTGACGATGCATTTTTAAGCGCCTCATCAAATTCCCTGTCAAGGCTGTTGCCCTTGAATATTTCGTTGAATTCCTCGTTATCTGTAAATGTTTCGGCGGTATGGTAATCGGTGACTATCTGCTCATCGTCAAATTCATAGCCCTCGTTGCTTGCCTCCATTGCTTCGGATTCAGTCATGCTGACGTAGGAGCTTTCCTCAGAGCTTTCATCGTCTGAGCCTTCCTCAGCATCTGATCCGGCAGAGGTCTCCTCCTCGCTATTGCTGCTTTCCTCAGCGGACTGCTGTTCGCTTTCGCTGCTTTCCTCTGTTTTGTTTTCCTGCGCAGAGGTTTCGCTATCGATGCTTTCCTCATCGGAGGATGACTGGCTCTGACTCTCCGCAGCGGTACTGCTCTGGGAATTATTCTGAGAGAACAAATTACATCCTCCGGCAGCAGCCGTACATAACAGCAGACAGCACAACACAGAAACTATTTTTATATGCTTTTTCATTTTCAACATCCTTTCACCTTTTATCCGGCTCCACACCGAAGCCCTTCCCTCATATCATACCACATTCTCCACCTTTTGACAAGGCGGCGACAACTGCAGTTTATAGTTTATAGTGGTTTATAGTGGTTAGTGATTAGATAATAGTTTACACTTTAATCTAAACTGATATCTCGGTTGCTGGCTGGAAAAGGGAATCGGTTGTTCAACTTTCATGCGCTAAGTCAAACTTTTTCAGTTTTTTCTACTTTGGTGAATCAAAAGGTGGAAACCACAAGGGGTGTCCCCCTTGAGTTTTCCCCCTTTTGCAATCCCCTTTCCTTAACCCCCGTGG
>ONNU01000182.1 GCA_900319255.1 uncultured Eubacteriales bacterium | reverse complement strand
GGAGAACCACAAGAAGGTGGCTTACGCTCCCCTCTTAAGGTTCTCCCCTTTCTATATTTCCCCCGGGAATCGCTCCACGTGGGACAGGCTTACCCTGTTTCCGGCTCCTGCCTGACGCGCGTACAATCGGTACGGCAATGCTTGTAATTATTACACAGCCCTTTCTCTGGCTTTCCGTCCTTCATTTTCTCGCTCAGCTTTGAAAAGGCTGTCGAAACTTTTACTCCCGCATCAGCCTGCCTTATCAGGTATTCTTATCTACCTGATGGAACTGCTTGAGGTTGCCTGTCTTATTGCTTCTCTTTGCAAGCTCGTCCATAACCTCGTCTACGGTTATTCCCTGCTGCGCCATCATTACAAAAAGATGATAGATAAGATCGGAGATCTCGAGAACCGTTTCTTTATTATCGCCGTTCTTTGCTGCAATGATAGTCTCGCTGCATTCCTCGCCTACCTTTTTCAGGATCTTGTCAAGTCCCTTTTCAAAAAGGTAACAGGTGTATGAGCCTTCCTGCTTCTCTGCTTTGCGGCTCATTATCGTTTCATAAAGATCATAAAGCTCGTTGCTGTTTTCCATTTTTGTCCTCCGTGTTTTTTTATTTTTTCGGCTTTTTACGTCCGGAAAATCCGTCAGTTACTTTCTCTGTCCTTCCACAGCTCATTGAAAAAGCAGGAATGACTTCCGGTATGGCAGGCAGGTCCCGTCTGATCGACAATAACAAGCAGCGTGTCCTTATCGCAGTCGCCCTTGATATCAACTATCTTCTGCAGATGACCTGAGGTCGCTCCCTTATTCCACAGCTCCTGTCTTGAACGGCTATAGAACCATGTATAGCCTGTTTCAAATGTCTTGCGCATGGACTCTCTGTTCATATATGCAAGCATCAGTACCTGTCCGGTGGATCTTTCCTGAACGATCGCAGGAAGAAGCTCTGCCTTCTTGAAATAATCCTCTATGAAGTCAAAATTTTCCATTAAATATTTGCTCCTTTGCCGTTATGCTTTGCAGCCTTTGCAACGCTGATAGCCTGTGCAAGATCAAGGTTACCGCTGTAAATAGCCTTTCCGCAGATTGCGCCGTATATATCAAGGTCTGTCAGATTGATGATATCCTTCAGATTTGCTACGCCGCCGGATGCAATGATATTGCACTTTACAGAAGCTTTAAGCTCGTCAAGCATAGTGAGGTTCGGACCGCTGAGCATTCCGTCCTTTGAGATATCGGTGAAGATGATATAATGTACGCCGATATCCTCCATCTGCTTTGCAAGCTCTATGAAATTGATTTCTGAGGTATCTGTCCAGCCGTCTGCTGAAACAAAGCCGTTCTTTGCGTCAATACTGACTGCAACATTCAGCGGGTACTTCTTTACGGCTTCCTTTACGAATTCAGGATCCTTGATCGCTGCTGAGCCAAGTATGACCCTGTCGATGCCGTTTTCAAGATAATATTCCACTGACTCCATATTGCGGATGCCTCCGCCTACCTCTATCTTGATGCTGCTGTTTTTACGCACCTCAAGAATAAGCCCGGAATTGAGTCTTTCGCCGTCCTTTGCGCCGTCAAGATCCACCATGTGCATGAACTCTGCGCCTGCTGCTTCAAATTCCTTTGCTGTTTCAACTGCGCTTTCTGCTACCTTATGAGCTGTTGAATAATCGCCCTTATAAAGTCTTACGCAGTTACCGTCCTTAATATCAATTGCCGGTAAAATTAACATATATATCAAACCTTCCTTAAAATCATATCAATTGTTCCGATGTTCTGAAAATATTTTTCTTTGTTGCCGATGGTATTCTTCTTTATAATACACCCTTTGTTGAAAGAGGCTTATCATATCCTGTCGGTGTTACAGCTTCTCTGAGCGCGTGCGCAAGGGCTTTATACAGAGCCTCTGTAATATGATGGGAATTCTTGCCGTAGGGACACTGCAGGTGCAGGGTTATCCCGCAATTATAAGCAAAGGCTCTCATGAATTCCTCGGTCATGCAGCTGTCATATCCGCCGATACGCTCCTCGGGGAACTGCGCATCAAAAACAAGGAACGGTCTGCCGCTGATATCCAGCGCGCAAAAGCCCAGCGCCTCATCCATGGGTACATAAAAGCTGCCGAAGCGCTTTATGCCTCCCTTATCGCCAAGAGCCTCGCTGAATGCCTTGCCAAGAACGATGCCTGTATCCTCGATGGTATGGTGACAATCCACATCCAGGTCTCCCTTTGTTTCAACAGTCAATCCAAAGCCGCCGTGTACAGCAAAGCTGTTCAGCATATGATCAAAAAATCCGATACCGGTATTGATGCTGACCTCTCCGCCGTCAAGATCTATGCTCAGGCTGATCCGGGTCTCTTTAGTTTCTCTGCTGACATTTGCATTTCGCATCAGGGTCACCTCTTTACATTTCATCCGTCATCCGGCTTTTCTGCCGCTGCGGATACCAATATTATACAATGTATTGACTCCTACGCCGGAGTTTGTTTTTACTCCTTTTCTCCGGTGGTTTTAAGTATAGAACATTTTTTCGGCTTTGTAAATACCCTACAACAAATAATTGTGCATTTTATCAGATACATACAAATTGATATTTTTTTAACGATTGGTTTTTAGTATGTTTTCAATAATGAATTTCTCAAACAACTGCAGAAAAACACCGTTTTCCTGCTTGCTTCCAGTTGTGATGCGCAGCGCCTCAGCCTTTCCGAAATACCTGACGGCAACGCTGTTTTCAAGCAGATATTCAAATATCCTCTCAGCCTTATCGGTACGGACAAAGACAAAATTTGCGCAGGGCTTCAGCGCATCCATGGGCAGCTGATAATTACTGATCAGCTTGCATATCTGCTCATAAAGCTCAGCTGTATTCTCTCTTATTTCATCCCTGCGGCTGCGGAGCATTTCGCTGTGTGAATATATACAGGTTCCTATCTCCTGGGAAAGCTCGTTTACATTATAGGGAGATTTGACAGCTCTCAGGGCTTTCGTAATTGTCGGATTCGCTACGGCAAAGCCAAGCCTTATTCCTGCTGCGCCGACTGCCTTTGACGCTGTTTTCAGCACGATAAGATTTTCATATTCCCCAGCCTCATTCAGCAGCGGTTCGTCCCAGAAATCCATATACGCTTCATCAAGCACTACAAGACAATCCCCCGCATTCCTTACAAGCTTTCTTGCATCCTCTGCGGTAATGCCCTGTCCGGTGGGATTGCAGGGGTTTGAGAATATTATCATATCCGCATTTTTTTCCCTTGCAAATTCCGCCAGCTCCTCAGCGTCAATATTAAGCTTATCATTCTTTTTATATGTAAAGATCTCATTCTCCGAAAGGAATGAATAAAAGCCGTACATTGAAAAATCCGGGTCAGTCACTACCACCCTGCTGCCCCGTTCAAGCATTGCGGATGCTAACAGATAAAGCATTTCATCAGAGCCGTTGGTGACAGTGATATTTTCGGGATCAAGACCGTAATATGCTGCAAAGGCTTCTGTCAGCTTTTTTGCAGTGGGGTCTGGATAGCGGTTAAAATCTGTTTTATCAATAATTGCTTTTATCTCCTCCCTGACCTCCGGGGGAAGATCAAAAAAGGATTCGTTTGCATCAAGGCGCACCTTATATGTGCCGCTTATGGGCTGGTAGGGTTCAAGCTCCCTGACTTTTTCGCATAGATTATATGACATTGTTATACCTCCAAAAAACACGCTGTATTGATAAAGCCGCCTGTAAAGATACAGCTTTCGCTATATTTACAAGCGGCAGGGCTGACGCATTATTCAAAACGTACTATTATGGAATTAGCGTGCGCTGTAAGACCCTCGGTATTGGCAAAGCGGACTATATCATCCTTATCTGCTCTGAGGGCTGACTCGGTGTAATAAATGAAGCTGGATTTCTTCACGAAGCTGTCAACTGAAAGCGGTGAGAAAAATCTTGCTGTTCCGCTTGTGGGAAGAACGTGGTTAGGACCTGCAAAATAATCTCCCAGGGGTTCGGGTGAATAATTGCCAAGAAATACAGAGCCTGCATTATCAAGCTTGCCTACATATTCCATCGGATCGCTGCAGCAGACCTCAAGGTGCTCTGGCGCAAGCTCATTTGCCATTTCTACCGCTTTTTCCATATCGTCACAAACTACGATAGCTCCGTATTTTGTAATGGATTCCTCGATTATTTCTTTTCTTGAAAGCTGCTGCATCTGTCTGTCAAGCTCTGCAACCGTTTCATCTGCAAGCTTCTGTGATGTGGTCACAAGTATCGCCGATGCCATTCTGTCATGCTCTGCCTGGCTCATAAGATCGGCAGCAAGATATTTTGCATTTGCTGTTTCATCTGCAAGCACAAGTATTTCACTGGGTCCTGCTATCATATCAATATCAACAACGCCGTAAACCAACTTCTTAGCCGTTGCTACAAATATATTGCCGGGACCTACTATCTTATCTACTCTCGGAACGCTTTCTGTGCCGTATGCAAGAGCTGCTACAGCCTGTGCGCCGCCCATGAGGAATACCCTGTCAACACCTGCTATCCTTGCGGCTGCCATGATATCGGGATTGGGCTTGCCGTTTTTCAGCGGAGGCGTAACCATGATAAGCTCCTTTACGCCGGCGATCTTTGCAGGGATAGCATTCATCAGAACCGATGAGGGATATGCCGCTGTGCCGCCAGGAACATAAAGTCCCACTCTTTCAAGTCCTCTTATGCGCTGACCAAGTATTACGCCGTTTTCCTTTGTTGTGAGCCAGCTCTGCTGAAGCTGTCTTTTGTGGAAATCGCTGATATTGACAGCTGCCTTTTCAAGCGTGCTGAGAAACTCAGGGTCAACACTTGCAACAGCCTTATCTATCTCCTCTGCGGGGACTTCAAAAAATTCAGGCGCTTTTCCGTCGAATTTTATCGTATATTCCTCAACAGCCTTATCGCCGTTTTTTCTTACATTATTAATAATATCTGAAACTATCGCTGTGACATCCCTGTCTGTATCGCTGCTTCTGTCACGGACAGCTTTCAGGAATTCATATTCTGCTTTTCCGTCAGCTTTTACGATCTTTATCATTGCATTTTCTTCCTTTCTTCCTCCATTTTATATGCAAGCTCCTCAATCTCTGCTTTTCTGAGCTTGAGGCTTGCTGAATTTGCGATAAGTCTTGCTGAAATGGGGGCTACATTATCTTCAATTATCACAAGTCCGTTTTCCTTCAGGGTCGAGCCTGTTTCAACGATATCTACTATCGCATCGGCAAGTCCTAAAAGCGGCGCAAGCTCCACAGAGCCTTCGATCTTTATAACTCTGATATCCATACCCTTGCCCTCAAAGAAGGTTCTTGTGACATTGGGATATTTTGTTGCGATGGTTCTTTCATCGTAGCCTGAGAAGAAATCAAAGCCCTTTTTCCCCGCAAGCGCAAAGCGGCATTTTCCGAAGCCCAGATCAAGTATCTCATAAAAGCTTCTGCCGTTCTCCATAATGGTATCCTTGCCTACAACGCCGAGATCGCATACGCCGTTTTCTACATAGGTGATAACATCCGCAGCTTTTGCAAGCACTACCTCTATATTTCCGTCCCCGATGGGCAGGATCAGTCTTCTTCCCTTTTCCCTGACAGCTGTACAGTCAAAGCCCGCAGCCTCAAGAAGCTTTACGGTATCCTTTTCAAGTCTGCCCTTTGTAAGAGCTATTCTTAATGGTTTCATCACTCTTCTGCTCCTATATCTATTGATTTTATTTCCTCGCCGACTATGGTCAGCTTCTTTATTCCCTTATATCTTGCATATTTTTCAGCCTGCTCAACCGTTTCAAAAACGCTGTTTTCTCCGACGATGCCGGCTTCTGAAAGAGTTGACGTATATTTTATCGCTTCGATCTCATAGCCCTTTTCGCTGTGGACAAGGACATCTGCGCTTTTCTTATGCGGAACATTGCCCCTCTTCATCATCACCGATGCAAGAGCGTCTACATTTATTCCGAAGCCGATAGCCGGCGCCGGGCAGTCAAAATTATCAAGCAGATTATCATATCTTCCTCCGATAAGAACAGGCTCGCCTGAACCCATTACATATCCGCTGAATACGATATCGCTGTAATAATCGTTCCTCTGCACAAGTCCCAGATCTATCATCAGTCTGTCGCCAAGTCCTAACTTTGTAAGGTCGTTATATATCTCACGGACATATTCCAGTGATCTGAGAGCTGATTCATCCTCGCACATGGTTATTGCCTGGTCAAGCACCTCTACGCCGCCGAATAGTCCCGGGAGCTTTCTTATCATATTGACAGCGTGGGTCTGTTCAAGGGTATCAAGCTCGCTGTTGAGGGCAGAGTAATTCTTTGACTCGATATACTGTCTGATCTTCTCACGCTTTGCATTGCTAACCGGTAGTCTTCTTGCAAGCGCCTTGAAAAACTTTGCATTGCCCAGCTCGATGCGGAAATCCGGAACGCATTTTGAAAGCGCCTCCACAGCTGTTGTTATGGTCTCAAGGTCAGCTCTTTTTCCCGTTGCGCCGATAAGCTCGATGCCTGTCTGCATGACCTCATTGCTTCTGCCGGTGAGACCGGGGTTATATCTGTACACTCTCTGGTTATAATAAAGACGGAGGGGATGACGCTCATTCATAAGACGGGTCGATACCATTCTTGCGATAGGGAGTGTTGAATCGGGACGGACGACCATAAGTCTGCCCATATAATCGCTCATCTTGAACATATATTCCATTGGTATTCCCGAAACATTCTCCTCGAAAAGATCATAGAATTCAATGCCCGGCGTCAGAACCTCATGGAAGCCCCTCTGGGAAAATACATTGCCCAGCATTGTGGATACCGTTCTGTTAGCAAGACATTCCTCAAACAACAGATCCTTTGTTCCTACAGGAGTGATTTTTGAATAATTCTTCATGTTCATACCTCTCTGATAATTTCTTTCCTTTGCCATTAATATGAAGCTTTCACTTTATCGCGGTAAAGTGCTAACATATTAATAAGATGTTGTACTAATAAGATAACATATAATTAAGCTTTTGTCAAGACAAAGGGGGAAGAAGATTTTAGTTTATAGTGGTTAGTTAGTGATTTAAGATAGTACCTGAATCAGTAAAGCTGACATTTCCGCTGGGCGTGGAAAAAATAATCCGCTGCTTCACTTTAATGCCCTGAGCCATACTTCTTCCGTATTGCTGCTTTGGTCAGTCAAAAGGTGGAAACCACAAGGGGTGTCCCCCTTGAGTTTTCCCCCTTTTGCAATCCCCTTTCCTTAACCCCCGTG
>ONNU01000190.1 GCA_900319255.1 uncultured Eubacteriales bacterium | reverse complement strand
GTAAACCTCATTTTTGATACTCGAACAGTTTTTTATGTTTTTCTTCCCGAAGAAGTAAAGGGATGCAAAAACGCCGGTTTGTGTGCTGATACACACTCACCGGCGCAGAATAATCAGTTTTCATTTTTTTTGCTTTTATAATCCTCAATAGCTGCCTGGATTGCTTCTTCGGCAAGTACGGAGCAGTGGATCTTGTGAGCCGGAAGTCCATCAAGGGCTTCTGCTACTGCTTTGTTTGTGAGATTCAGCGCATCCTCGACCTTCTGACCCTTGATAAGCTCTGTTGCCATGGAGCTGGATGCAATTGCGCTTGCGCATCCGAAGGTCTCGAACTTTACGTCTGTGATGACCTCATCGTCAATTTTGAGATACATCTTCATAATATCTCCGCATTTTGCATTGCCGACCTCGCCTACGCCGTCAGCATCCTCGATAACGCCTACATTTCTGGGATTCATAAAATGATCCATTACCTTTTCGCTGTATAAAGCCATGATATTATCCTCCTTGAGCTGTATGTTATATGTTTTTTATTTCAGAATAAACTCTCTTTTGCCGGTCATCAGATCACGCCAGACAGGAGAGAAGCTTCTCAGATATTCCACTACCTCTTTGACATTTCTGATGATATAATCAGCTTCCTCTGAGGTGATATCCTCGCCGATGCTCAGTCTCAGCGAACCGTGTGCTACATCGTGGATGCGTCCTATGGAAAGCAGGACATGGCTCGGGTCAAGCGCGCCGGAGGTGCAGGCACTTCCCGAGGATGCGCTTATCCCCCTCTGGTCAAGAAGTATCAGCAGGGATTCGCCTTCGATGCCCTCAAAGCTGAAATTGACATTTCCTGACAGACGCTTTTCAGCATCACCGTTAAGGGCGCTGTGAGGGATCTCTGAAAGTCCCTTTATAAGCTGATCCCTGATCTGAGCCTTGTGAGCGTTATGCTGTTCCATGCCGGCTGTGCTTTCCTTCAGTGCAGCTGTCATTCCCAGTATACCCGGAAGATTTTCTGTGCCGGCTCTTTTTCCTCTTTCCTGAGCACCGCCTTCGATAAGGTTGCTCAGGGGAATGCCCTTGCGGCAGTAAAGAAAGCCAGTGCCCTTCGGACCGTGGAATTTATGAGCAGATGCGGAAAGCATATCAATGCTTTGCTCCTTTACATCAATAGGAAGATGTCCTACTGCCTGAACAGCGTCGGTATGGAATATTACCCCCCGTTCTCTGCAAAGCTTGCCGATCTCGCCGATGGGCTGGATAGTACCGATCTCGTTATTGGCTGTCATGATGGTGACAAGACAGGTGTCCTCACGCAGCACAGCTTCAAGCTCCTTTACATCAACGATGCCGTTTTCATGCACAGGAAGAAGTGTTACCTCAAAGCCCGCACCTTCAAGCTTTTTCAGCGTATGAAGTATAGCGTGATGCTCAAAAGCGGAGGAAATGATATGCTTTTTGCCCTTCTTTTTTCCGATCAGCGCAGCAGTAAGCAAAGCCTGGTTATCAGATTCGCTGCCGCCGGAGGTGAATATTATCTCTCTCGGCTCTGCATTTATTATGGCAGCAACCTCTGCCCGGGCTTCTTCAAGCTTTTCCTTAGCCCTCTGACCGATATTATAAAGGCTTGATGGGTTGCCGAAACAGGTCTTCATACATTCTGTCACAGCTTCGATGGCTGCATCGCTCATTCTTGTAGTAGCGGCGTTATCCGCATATATATTCATGCTCATCAGCTCCCTGTTATTTTGCTCCTGCCGCTTTTTTGTCACGGCAGGGCTGCTTTGGCATACCGTCCGGGTCGGGACAGCATACATTCAAGCGGTCTTGTATATTATAATACTATTTGCCTACTATGTCAATAGGATAAAAGATATTTTTGCTGATAATATTGAAGCCTGTAATAATTAATGCCCCCTGGATCATTGCTGAAAATGACCATTTGCAGGATCATTCCCAGCCCGTTCAGGGAGCAGCTTTTGCAATAAGCTTCTTTGCTTATCGTTTTCACTTGTTGAGGAATTTGATTATCTCCGGGATATCCTGAGAATCTGCGGCGGGGTTGATGCCGTGATAATCACCTTCGTTAGTGATGAGAGTACAGTCGGTGGTATCCTTGATCTTTTCATACAGAGCGACTGCATTATGTTCGTAATTGACCATCTTATCGCCCTTGCTGTGGATAATGAGAACCGGGACAGTTAATTTCTCCGGCCAGCAGACAGCCGATCTCTTTTGATATTCCTCCGGCTTTTCATCGGGAGCAGCTCCGATACAGCTGCCGATCATTTCCTTCAGATCGTCCCTGTCATTATAACAGGCGGCAAGATCACTGATACCGCCGGCTACAACGATCTTCTTTACTCTCATGTCCTCTTTTGCTGCCATATATGTAGTCATACCGCCTCTGGACACGCCCACAACGCTGAAATCGTCCATATTCACAAAAGAAAATTCCTTATCACAAAGATCTATCAGCTTAAAAACATCATGCATTTCATCACCGCCGAAGCCGTCAAAGCCCTCCGAGCCGTTTCCGCCTCTTATCTCGCAGGAAACAACGACACGTCCTGTCTTATAACACATATACGCAAGATTTTCCGGGACAACAGAACCGTAGTTCCAGTGTCCGCCCCTGTTATACATCAGGCATTTCCCGGGATTTTCGGGGCTGACCTCCGCAGGGATGCATACAAACGCTTTTATCTGATAATCGTCGCAGGTGAAATAGAATTCATATGTAGCGCAGGCATTATTTATACCTTCTGTTGTTGCGGAATCGGTATAGAAAATATCAACCTTTTCAATATCGGTTATTTCATCGCTTTTGAATTCTGTAAGATCAAACTGCGTCTCTGATGCAGAATTATCCCCAGCGCTTTGTGCGGAGCTTTCGGGTGAGGATGCAGAAACGGAGCCTTCAGAGTCTGCTTTGTTATCAGAACCTCCGTTTTGACAGCCTGCAAAGGACAAAGCTATCAGAGCTGAAAAAATAATTGCTGAAATTCTTTTCATTACGTTCATCTCCCTGGTTAGTTATAAATCTGTTGTCAGAAAAATATGGAAAGGGCTTGGTTATGCAGCAGGGGATTTTTTGTTGGGTTTCGTCCGGCAGAAGTGTCCACCGGACACCCCTATCCCCTCGCCCCCGCAGCTAATAAAAAGTCTTGAGAAACCTTTATAATTGTTTATAAAATCGTTTCCATCAGTCCTGGCAACTGCCAGAACTCCTGAAGCTCAGGCACATTCTCACGGATAGTTCCAAATCCGTAAGCCGCATGGATAAAGCCGACACCTGCTTCTGCAGCGGCATCATAATCACCCTGTATATCACCTATATAGTAAGCCTTATCAAGCTTATTCCTGTCGGCAAGAAGCTTTATATTTTCGCCCTTGCTTTTCAGGTTATTTCCGTAGCACTGGGTATCCTCGAAGTATTTCCAGAAGCCGAAATGATCCAGAAATGCTTCGATATAACCCGTCTGGCAGTTACTTACAATATAAAGGTGATATTTTTCCTTCAATGCGACAAATGTATTTTCAAGCTCAGGATACAGCATTCCGCCGTTTTGTCTGAGATACTCATTTTCGTATTTGCAGCATTTTTCAAGAAGCTCCGTTCTTTTATCCTGCGGAAGGTCAGAAAAAATGATTTCAGCTATCTTATCCATAGTCAGTCCCATGACGTTCATAATATCCTGTTTTGACAGTATACGGTCACAGCCTGATCTTTGCAGAACCTCCGTCCAGGAGGCAGCCACGTTTTCCGAGGAATCCCACAAGGTTCCGTCCATATCAAAAATAAGACCTTTTTTCATCAGAATCCCACACTTCTTTATATTTCATTCAGCAGCTTCCGATCCGTCAACAGGCTTCCTCATCTCTGTGTGTACCATCCTGTCACGCGCCAGTCATTACTGATGTTAATTCATTTTACCACACCCCCCTCACATTTGCAACCACCGGCGTGCCGCCGGTGTCATAATCGCGGGGCAGGTCTGACAATGCTTTACTTTCGTTTCCGCGTGTTGTAGTTGGGTGGTTAAGGGGGGATGAGATAATCCACAGCCAGCTCCATCGAAAAATCCCAGAAATATTTTACATCAATGGCAGCAGCGCCGGCGTGCCGCCGGTGTCGTAATCGCGGGGCAGGTCTGACAATGCTTTACTTTCGTTTCCGCGTGTTGTAGTTGAATGGTAGCGGGAAATAATTTTTTATCAAGCCGGCTCCTCAGAATAGTTACGGAATTATTATTTTCAAACGTCTCCGGAAGCTGTTAATGGTGAGTAGGAAAAAATTATTCAGAAGGCGGCTGTCCGATTCTTGTTGCTCTTTGTCAAGTGAAGCCTTTACAACGTTTTTTATGCTTACATTATAATAAGTTAACCACCTCCCCCTTTCAGTAAAGCCAGGAATCAGAAAAGCAGGCTCCTGCTTAATCCCTCATTCCTGATCCCTGACTCCTGATTCGATCAAGCTCCATGATCGTCTCTGCCATCAAATAAACAAATTCAAAAATTTTTTTCAGAAACCTATTGACATAGTAGGTGAATAGTGCTATTATTATATTGTCCTCAGGAAAAAGAAAAAAACGAGGGCATAATTTAAAGGATAAGGAGTTTTTACAATGCTTAACATATCAGCATCAAAGCAGAATAAAGCAATGTGTTGTCGAATGCTGTACTCCCGGGCAAACAAAATGGTCGGAGCATCCGCAGGCGTTGCTGTGCTCTGTAAGTCAGAACGATGTTGATACTGTCAGTTGTTTTGCATACCATTCTGCCCGGGAGCTTTCAAAAAGCCTTCGGGCAGTAATTTTTAGGAGCCGGAGCTTATACTAATATCCGATAGAATACTTTATTTAATATCTTTTGCATTAAATCCTGCATAACTTCGTTGTCAATCCCCGGAATACAAAAAGTATTAAGTCTTCGGTTCCCCCACCCATTGAATGAATAAAAATTATCAAAACCAAAATATATTATTTCTGAAAGGAAGATTTTATTATGAGTTATAAATTTGAAACATTACAGCTTCACGTCGGACAGGAACAGGCAGATCCCGCTACAGATTCAAGAGCGGTTCCGATCTATCAGACAACATCCTATGTATTCCATAACAGCCAGCACGCTGCTGACCGCTTCGGTCTTGCGGATGCAGGCAATATCTACGGCAGACTTACCAACTCCACACAGGATGTACTTGAAAAGCGTATCGCAGCTCTTGAGGGCGGCAGCGCAGCTCTTGCTCTTTCATCAGGCGCAGCAGCTATCACCTATACTATCGAAGCTCTTGCTGCAAGAGGCGGTCATGTAGTCGCTCAGAAAACCATCTACGGCGGCAGCTACAACCTTCTGTCCCACACTCTCCCCCAGTTCGGCATCGAAACGACCTTCGTTGACGCTCACAACCTTGAGGAAGTCGAAAATGCAATAAAGGAAAACACAAGAGTTATCTATCTTGAAACACTGGGCAACCCCAACAGTGATATCCCGGATATCGACGCTATTTCAGAGCTTGCTCATAAGCACGGCATTCCGGTAGTTGTTGACAATACCTTCGGTACACCCTATCTTATCAGACCCATCGAGCATGGCGCAGATATCGTTGTTCACTCAGCTACAAAGTTTATCGGCGGTCACGGAACAACTCTCGGCGGCGTTATCGTTGAGTCAGGCAAGTTCAACTGGAAGGCAAGCGGCAAATACCCGGATATCGCAGATCCTAACCCCAGCTATCATGGAGTATCCTTCTATGACGCAGTAGGTTCCGCTGCTTTTGTGACCTATATCAGAGCAATACTTCTCCGTGATACCGGCGCTGCAATCTCCCCCTTCAACGCATTCCTTCTTCTGCAGGGCGTCGAGACACTTTCTCTCAGACTTGACAGACATGCTGAAAACACCGCAAAGGTTGTCGAGTATCTGAAGAATCATCCCCTTGTTGAAAAGGTAAACCATCCCTCACTTGAGGATCATCCCGACCACGAGCTTTACAAAAAGTATTTCCCCAATGGCGGTGCATCCATCTTTACCTTCAATATCAAGGGCGGCAAGGAAGAGGCATGGAAGTTCATTGATAATCTCAAGATCTTCTCACTGCTTGCAAATGTCGCAGATGTAAAGAGCCTTGTCATCCACCCCGCATCCACAACTCATTCACAGCTTTCAGAGGAAGAGCTTGCAGATCAGGGGATTTTTGAAAATACTATACGTTTATCTATTGGCACAGAGCATATTGATGATATAATAGAAGATATAGATTCTGCTTTCAAAGCAGTTGCAGCTGACTGATCCGGCTGTATACATACTGTCCGTCCCGTCACGCATCCGGTCGCAGCGGGGCAAAAGGACAGTATCCAGAATAATATCCATAATAATTAATTCAGGGAGGAAACCACTATGGCAAACATTTTCAAAGGTACACTTGAGCTTATCGGCAAAACACCATTAGTCGAAGCAGTCAATATCGAAAAGGAGCAGGGACTTGAAGCAACGCTTCTTGTAAAGCTCGAATATTTCAACCCCGCCGGAAGCGTCAAGGACAGGATCGCCAAGGCAATGATCGAGGATGCAGAGCAGAAGGGTCTTATCAAGGAAGGTACAACACTCATCGAGCCAACATCCGGCAATACAGGCATCGGACTTGCAGCAATCGCAGCTGCAAAGGGCTATAAGCTCATCATCACCATGCCTGACACCATGAGCGTTGAGAGAAGAAACATTCTGCGTTCCTATGGCGCATCACTTGTCCTGACAAACGGCGCAGAGGGTATGAAGGGCGCTATTGCAAAGGCACAGGAGCTTTCAAAGGAGATCGAGAACAGCTTCATTCCCGGACAGTTTGTAAATCCGGCTAACCCTGCTATCCACAAGGAGACCACAGGTCCCGAGATCTGGAACGATACAGACGGAAAGGTCGATATCTTCATTGCAGGCGTAGGCACAGGCGGAACGATCACCGGCGTAGGCGAATATCTGAAGGAGCAGAACCCGGATGTAAAGATCGTAGCAGTAGAGCCGGCAAGCTCACCTGTTCTTTCAAAGGGCACACCCGGTCCTCACAAGATCCAGGGCATCGGCGCAGGCTTTGTACCGGATGTACTTGACACAGAGATCTATGATGAAGTATTCCCGGTAGCAAACGACGATGCATTTGAAGCCTCCAAGCTTCTTGCAAAGAAGGAAGGCGTATCAGTAGGTATTTCCTCCGGCGCAGCGCTTTATGCAGCCCTTGAGCTTGCAAAGCGTCCCGAGAACAAGGGCAAGACCATAGTAGCCCTCCTCCCCGACAGCGGCGACAGATATTATTCTACCCCCTTATTCACAGACTAACAGCTTCGTAAGCGGAACATCACGAAGCCATTGAAATTATCCAGCCTTTATGATTAATGATTAATTCTACAGATCCGGACGGCGGACGGATCGGAAAAGACCGATACTGACAAGCGAACTTGTTCAGTACCGGTCTTTTTATTTTTCTCAGCGCTGCATTTCATTATCAAAGCAGCATTCTTTCGATACGCTGACAGATAAATATATTGCGCCTTTGACTATCACGGATTCAGGACATATATAAAATGAACCCGGTTTCAACTTTCAACTCGATTCAGCAAAGCCCTTGCTATGAACCTTGAACTCCTGCCAGCTTCTATAAAATATAAAACTACCGGCGGCAGCACGCCGTTTGTGTAAAATATTTCCGGGAGTTTTCGTAGGAGCCGGCTTGATAAAAATTAGTTCCCCACTACCACCCAACTATAACACGCGGGAACGAAAGTAAAGCTTTGTCAGACCTGCCCCCGCGATTATGACACCGGCGGCACGCCGGCGGCGGCGGCGGCGGTACTTGAATTACCTATTCGCCTATGGTATAATAGGGTAAAGGAGTGATTTGAATGATATCTACAAAAGGGCGTTATGCGCTGAGGGTAATGATACACCTTGCGCGGGAAAACAGCGATAACTGTATTCCGCTGAGGGATATTGCCGAAAAAGAACAGATCTCAAAAAAATATCTTGAGATCATCGTAAAAGAGCTTGTCAGCGCCAAGCTGCTTACCGGCATAAGCGGAAAGGGCGGCGGCTATAAGCTTTCAAGAGCGCCGGAGGATTACTCTGTCGGCGAGATACTTGAGGTCACGGAAGGCACATTGTCAATTGTCGCCTGCCTCGTAAACGGAGCAGAAGCCTGCCCCCGCGCAGACGGCTGCGATACCCTCCCCATGTGGTCGGAGCTTAACCAGATCATTCATGACTTTTTCTACAGCAAGAAATTGTCTGAGCTGTTGTAATGCATGAACGCATATACATACTGACGCACTGCCAGCCCCCACATAAATAAAAAGCCGATGGACTTTCATCCGCCGGCTTTTTTATTTTCCCATCAGAAGCTCCGCCATTGGCGGCTCAGATAATAGTGATCAGTAAATCAGCTATCAGTCACAGGCTCTTAGCTTTGAGCTTTTAACCTTTCCCTTTCCCACAGCAACCGCAGCCGCTGCTGCTGTCTGAGGGGCTGTCCTTGGGGAAAAACTCATTGGTGGGGAAATCTATGCTGCTGAAAAGCTCGCAGGGATCCTCGCTGCTTGCAACACATTCCTTTCTCGGCATGCAGAAATCATATGCCGGAATAAGCATCTGAACATCTCTTTCAAGCTGTACGATAGTGAACATACCGATGGAAACCAGAACGTCCTTTTCAGCATCGCTTTGTACAAACTCACCGCCGTAGCGTCTGATAATAGCCTCCGGTATTCTGACGGGGGGCATAGCGCAGGGTGAGCCGTGAGGAACGAGCCTTGCGGAAAGTGCCACCGGCTGAGCGACCTGAACCACTGCCTTGGGACAGTTCTGTGAAACTGCTGATAAGCCCTCCGGATGGTCCGGACAATCTGATGTATAGACCTTAACGCTGCCCTCGCTGCCGAAAAGCACCGCTCTCTTTGAGAAAACAGCCAGCCCCTTGACCGGCATAGGCAAAGCGTTCGGCGCCATGAAGGCATCCAGACCAACATCGAAATAATAGGTCATATCAATAGCATAAAAACCGCTGTGGAAGGGTACAGGCTGGAGATCCACCGCAACATTGCAGACATTCACGGTATTGAGCCGGACGCTTGCAGCCTTGTCGATAAGGCACTGACCGGGCTTTGTGAGCAGCACCGTCAGATCCTCAAGACAATCCTTGTCAGAGCATGAATCATAGATCCTGGGAGCGTTTATGCAGACTGCTTCTTTTATCCTGTCAGCGCGGAATTCACCGCCCTCATCAGGCGTGATGATATTGTCAGGCATAATATGAATCCTCCTTTTTGTCAGCAACCCCCGCATCATGCGGAAAGCTGCCTTATATCAACATATTATGCCGCAGCCTGTAACAGCGTGACGCTGAAAAAGCTCTGCCAAAAAACAGAAACGGACAGCCTGCCTTTGCAAGCCGTCCGTCTTATTCATTTTATACTACTGTGATCTTGCAGGATTTTTCCTTGCCGTTGTAGGTGCGTACTGTTACCCACGCTACGCCCTTTTTCATTGCCTTGAACTCACCTGTCCCATTTGTTCTTGTCATTTTTACGATAGAACTATTGCTTGTGCGGTAAGTTCTTGTAGCACATCCTGCATCAGATGCAATATATGCATTGACTGAACCGGTCTGACCTACCTTTAGTGTAATACTGCTTTTGTTAAGACCTACCCATGTAGGAGCCTTTTTAACTGTGATCCTGCAGGATTTTTCGAGACCGTTGTACAGCCTTACAGTTACCCATGCTGTGCCAGGCTTTACAGCCTTGAAAGAACCTGTCCAATTAGTCTTCGTCATCTGAACAATACCGCTGTTACTTGAGCGGTAGGTTCTTTTTGCAGCCGCCGCATCCTTGGCAACACTTGCGCTGAGTGTACAGGTCTCGCCTACACCTAAGGTAATATTGCTCTGGGAAATGCCTACCCATGTGGGAGCTTTCTTGACATTGACAACACAAGCCTGCTCAACTCCGTTAGATGCTTTTGCAGTGATCCATGCCTTACCTATGCCAACTGCTTTAACATTGCCGTTTTTATCAACTGTTGCAATCTTCGGACTTGATGTTCTCCATGCAACTGCCTTGTTTGAAATAGATGAATCAACCGTTGCGGTAAGCTTACAGTTTTCACCTTTTCCGAGAGAAACAGAGGTAATATTAAGAGAAACAGCCGACTTTACAGTTACCTTGCAGTTTGCAGTTTTGCCGTTTGACGTTTTTGCAGTAATGGTAGCTGTACCTTTGTTTTTGGCGGTTATCTTTCCATTTAAAACTGTTGCAACATTACTGTTTGAGCTTGTCCATGTAATACTTTTGTCTATTGCATTTGAAGGACTTACTGACGCAGTCAGAGTCTGACTTGTTCCTTTAAAAAGAGTAACAGCCGTCTTATTCAGCCTGACACTCTGTACTTCTGCATAAGTAACACAAGTAAAACCTTTTCTCTTTGCAAAGCTTTCAGCTACCGATCCGCTTTCACAATAAATGGTAAGGGTTTTCGGATCAAATACGCTTATATCTATAAACATATCTTCAGAAATTTTTTTGACAGTGCTCGGAATGGTAGCTTTTTTCAGTTTTGTGCTACAGCCGTAAATCATATCGGTTCTTAATTCTTTAAGACCCTTTCCAAACTTGATCTCAGTCAGGTCATAAATACCCTGGAAAGCGCCTTTTCCCAGATTTGTTACACTATCTGGAATTACAAGTTTTTCTATATGAGTATACTCAAATGCAGCTTTCCCGATACTTGTCACAGTATTAGGAATACTTACCCTTTTAAGATTTTCACAATGTGAGAATGCCATATCATCAATAGTCTTTACGCCTTCCGGAATAACAACTTCTTTCATATTGTAGAGATTTTCATTAAATGCTGTATATCCGATCTTTGAAACAGTTTTTCCATTGACCTTTGAAGGAATTACTACTTTTTCTTCAATATCATAATGTTTAGTGATTTCTATTGTATTATCACTCAAAACCCGACATTTGTACCAAAGCTCGCCATTATTATTCCTGATTTCCAATTCATCCCCGTACGCTTTAACTGCTGTGTTCATTTCAGGCACAACTGACGGAAGCACTGTTACCGCACCTCCTGCAAGTAATGCAAGGGCAAGAACAGCCGAGCCCGCGCGCCTGATAATACTTTTTTTCATTTCAACTACCTCCATTTAATATTTTTACGTTCATATCATTGCGGTAACTAAAATTATGTATACCGTAATGTGAATTTATTTATATTATTTTATAAATTTTAATGATTATTGTCAACAATTATCATTAATATATTTATATTTTTACACCAATTTTGATAATCAAAAGCCAATTACTCCGCCGGCAAACAAAAACCGAATACTGAAAACTTAAAAATGAATAATGTTTCAGAGCAACGCAACTTCACAATTCCTCATTCCTAATTCCTAATTCCTAATTCCTCATTCCTAATTCATTACAATTCCTGATTCACCCCTGCCCCTATCAGTTAGCACCTCAGTATATCAAGTGCTAAAGGCGCGTATAATAGAAATGACTGTAAATTGTTCGGAAAAGGACGGTGGTAAGGCGGATGGGCGGCGGCTGTTAAATAAATATCACGAATATTACAGAAAATTAATTAAATTAGTGTTGACAACGGGGGAAAATAGTGGTACTCTATTAATAGATTAGCACTCATACATTGAGAGTGCTAACAGAGAGGTGGCTTAAATGGAACCCACTCAAAGAAAAATGCGGATCCTTGAAGCAGTTGTTGAGGCTTATATCAGAACCGGTGAACCGGTGGGCTCGAAAACGCTGTGCGAGGGGCTCGATCTCAGAGTTTCAAGCGCAACGATCAGAAACGATATGGCAGACCTCGCTTCTATCGGACTTCTGGAACAGACCCATACTTCATCAGGCAGGATACCTACCGAGCTGGGATACAGAATATATGTGGATCAGCTTATGAGAAGCTCCCCCCTGACGAAATATGAACAGGGCAGGATCGACGATGCGCTTTATCTCAGCGCGGACGCTCCCGAGCATCTGCTTGAAAGCGCGGCGGCTCTGCTTTCCGGAATGACAAGGTATGCGGCTGTGGCTGCTGCTCCCTCCGGTGAAAGCGCTGTTATCAGAAGAATACGCTTCGTCCAGACCGGCAGATGCACCGCTATGGCTGTGCTGATAACCTCTACCGGCTCTGTCAAGACAAAGCTTTTCAGATGCGAATATGTCATTACTCCCGAGCTTATCGAAATGTTTGACAAAACCGTCAATGAGCATTTTGCCGGTCTAAGGGTAACGGGGGTAACTCCCGCACTTATGCAAAGCACTGCGGCATCTTTAGGCGAGATGTCCATGCTCATGTCAAATGTTCTTATGGCAGTGCTGGATGCGGCAAGAGAAGCAGCTTCGACAAATGTATCTATCAAGGGTCAGTCAAATCTTTTCCTGATCCCGCAGCTTGCATCTACGGACGGCAAAAGAGTAATGGAGCTTCTCAGTCATTCAACTGAGCTTTCCCGGCTGCTCAGCTCAGCTGAAAGAAGGGCAAGCGTGCTTATCGGAAGCGAAATGAACGATCCGGCGCTTTCAAACGTCAGTATCGTGATTTCCCATTACGCCGCATCTGAACAGTGTACAGGCGCTCTTGCAGTCATCGGACCTGTAAGAATGGATTATCGAAAGGTAAGCGCAGCGCTTGAATATACCGCTGAAAGAGTAGGCGCACTGCTGAAGGAAATGCTTGAATTTGACTAAAGGATACTCAGAAAATAATGTATTCCCGGGAGTATTCTTCAAAATACCGGTGTACGAAAGGAGAAATGTGTCTTGGCAAGAAAAAAAGGTGCTAAGTCAGCTTCTAAGGCTGAAAATACCGCTGCCGAGAAGAATCAGCAGACTGAAAAGGTTGATAAGGCAGAATATGATAAGCTGAAGGAAGAGTTTAATACCCAGAAAGAACAGTTTCTCAGAATGGCAGCGGAATATGATAACTTCCGCAAAAGGACAGAAAAGGAAAAGCTTGCGACCTTTGATAACGCTGTCGCAACAACAGTAGAGGCATTCCTGCCTGTTGCCGATAACTTTGCGATCGCTCTTTCATCAAGCGATAACGCTGACGATGAATTCAAGAAGGGGCTTGAAATGATACGCAAGCAGCTTGACAACGCTTTCAAGCAGCTCAATATCGAAGAGTTCGGCGAAGCAGGCGAAAAGTTCGATCCC
This sequence comes from uncultured Eubacteriales bacterium, assembly GCA_900319255.1. Classification (GTDB taxonomy): domain Bacteria; phylum Bacillota; class Clostridia; order Oscillospirales; family Acutalibacteraceae; genus UBA1213. The sequence goes on along the minus strand of ONNU01000190.1, from coordinate 715 downwards.
AATCTTCATAACGCTATCTCAAGGATAGATGATGAAAAGCTTCCTGAGGATTCTATCGCAACCGTTTATCAGAAGGGCTACCGTATCGGTGATAAGATCATCAGACACGCAATGGTTCAGGTGGCAAATTCCAACGGCTGATAGTCAGGAAAAAAAGCACAAAACGAATTCAACGGGTGGCTGCTAAGCTTCCGGAATAACAGGGAAGCATCATAGGACAGCAGTGATCCAGAAAATAAATCAGCGGTCATAAAACGACCGGCAAATAATAATATGATATGGAGGAAACAATCATGGCAAAAACAATCGGTATTGATCTTGGTACAACTAACTCATGCGTAGCAGTAATCGAAGGCGGCGAGCCTGTCGTAATCGCAAACGCAGAAGGCTCCAGAACTACTCCTTCCGTTGTAGCATTTGCTAAGAACGGTGAAAGACTTGTAGGTCAGGTAGCAAAGCGTCAGGCAGTTTCAAACCCTGACAACACTATCGCTTCAATCAAAAGAGAAATGGGCTCTGCTTATAAGGTAAAGGTAAACAATAAGGAGTATACTCCCCAGGAGATTTCCGCTATGATCCTTACAAAGCTCAAGAAGGATGCTGAGGCTTATCTCGGCGAAACAGTAACTCAGGCTGTTATCACAGTTCCCGCTTACTTCACAGATGCTCAGCGTCAGGCTACAAAGGATGCCGGCAAGATCGCTGGTCTTGATGT
>ONNU01000396.1 GCA_900319255.1 uncultured Eubacteriales bacterium | reverse complement strand
GGGGTTAAGGAAAGGGGATTGCAAAAGGGGGAAAACTCAAGGGGGAACCCCTTGTGGTTTCCACCTTTTGACTCACCAAAGTAGAAATACTGATGAAGTATATTTCAGAGCATTAATGCGGAACAGCGGATTTTCTTTTTCAGCCCGCGGCGGAAATGTCAGTTTCACAGATTCAGGTTTATGTACAATCTCACAAATAATTACTCAAAAGAATCACACGTCACGCCACTTTCACAATGTTTGAAAACACCCTCAGACAATTATGCCGCAGACGAATTATTGTGTAATTTATTGTACACAAAAATACGTTTTCATTTCTCAAGCTTAAATGAATTGTATAATAATTTGCTTTTCTTTTGACATATTTAACAAATATTATTATACTATTTCTTGAATGATTGACATTTCTTGCAAAATATTGTAAAATGGTAACATACATATTGAGTATTGTGGGATCGTTGGATAAGTCGTTTTTCAAAGTGTACAAAAAACGGAGAAACTCCTTTGTTCGTTACTTCTCCGTATCCCTGAACCATTATATAATCAGCATCAACCGTGTTTTTTCATATCTGTGTCCGGAAAATAATGAGATATGGAAACAAACCCTGGATCATCCAGAAAATCGCGCACTTACGCTTTCATCTTTCCTTACATAATATCAGAAAGGGAGTTAATGCTACGTGAAATCTAAAAATTGGTCGATCAGCTTTAAAATCCGATTGTTTGTGATAATTGTCGTGTTATCAGTTTCATTGATAATTGCGGTCACTTCTTTTATCACAAATACTGTTCAGGTAGATAATTTCTGCAAGCGCATGTCATATAACTCGGCTGAGAACTTCGCTTCAATGACCGATCCCGAGTTTCTTGCAAAGCTCAGAGAGGCAACTGAATCCAGCGATTATCAGCGTCTCCGTGAGGAAGCAAGCAAAAAGAAGGATGAATCCATGATCCAGGATTACCTGACTGAAAAGGGTCTGTGGGATCAGTTCTGCCAGGTACGCAAGGAAATGTGTTCATACCTTGAGAATATGGATGATATCAAATATCTGTATGTCATCGTTCTGGGCAATAAGGCTTCCTACAGGGATATGTACCTTATAGACGATTTTGATAACCCCCTCTATCAGACCGGCAACTATATGCCCAGAGAAAATGAGCTTTACGGCGTCGATACCTCCCAGAGGATCGAGCCTGTTGTGAATTATTCCAGCTGGGGATGGCTTTGCTCCTCGTATGCTCCTGTTTTTGACAAGGACGGAAAGATCGTCTGTCATATCGGCTGCGATATTGATATGGAGGATACCATAACCGACAGGATATACTTCCTTATATTCATTATAGCGGGCGCTCTGCTGATAACAGGCATCGTGCTGGTAATAAGTATCATCTACCTTAAAAAGCTTATCTTTGAGCCTCTCAGACGTGTTACTGAGGAATCAAAGAAATTCAAGCCGGCAAAGGATGTCGACTATGACGAAGCCGGAGTTGTACGACTATATCTCAGGAATCAGGATGAGATCAATGAGATCTATGAGGTTATCCGCAAGGAACAGATGAACATGATCGACTACCTCAATGAAATGGCTAAGCTTGAAAAGATCACTGAGGATTATCTGAAAAACCTGAGACGGGCAAAGAGCGATATCAAGGACAAGAAAAAGCAGCTGGGCGAGATGGAGAAGGATAACAAGAAGTATCTCGATACGCTTAAAGAAAAGGAAGAACAGCTGGGCGAAATGAGCAAATCCGTCAACCATGATGAGCTTACCCATGTAGGAAGTAAGGTCGCATATTCAAAGACCATCGAGGCGCTTAATGAACAGATCGCTGAGGGCACAGCAGAATTTGCTGTAGCAATGGTGGATCTGAACGACCTCAAGAAGGTAAACGATACCTACGGCCATAAATCAGGCGACGCCTATATCAAGGGCAGCTGCCGGATTATCAGCGAAGTATTCAAGCATTCTTCAATATTCAGAATAGGAGGAGATGAATTCGTAGTTGTACTTACCGGCGAGGATTATGAGAACAGAGAGGATCTGGTGTCCCTGGCAAAGGAACAGTTCATAAAGAGCTATTTCGATTCAAAGAGACCGGTTTCCCAGAGATATTCAGCGTCTATCGGACTTTCAATACTGTCTGCCGGAGATACGACCTTCGAGCACGTTTTCAAACGCGCAGACAGCGAGATGTATGCAGCAAAAATGGAATTCAAGGCAAAATACGGAAGCTACCGCTGATTGCCTGAACAGCCCCAAAGGAATTTTATTTGTAATGTCCACAGCAGCGGAGCAGATACGGACTTCCCTCTCTGCTCTGCGCTGTGAAAGGAAAAAGCGTTATTCAGGAATGTAATTGTTTTAGTTTATCGGAATGTATATGTTTGCAGACAGAGCTGACTATAACAGCTTTGGTGAAATTGAAGTTGCTGTGATTGATAATGTTTCTCACATGATAATAACAGACGCATTGTCTGATCTGAAATAACAGCTGTACCCTCTTCCGGTCATATACTGCGGCACGATCACCTGTAAGCCGCCCTGCCATGATTTTCCGTACAAAGCAGGAGCGCAAAATGCCGTATTGATACCCGGGTCTTTTTACCGCCGGAAGAAAAAACTTAGAGATATTCAAGCAGTTTTCATTGTGAGAAGTCATGGCTATGTATTTATGATCTGAGATCAAGGTGATATTATGACAATAAGGCTTGGCTTCGGCGCAATTTTTGCACTGCTCATAGCAGCAGTTATCTTTTGCGCGGTACGAGGAATAAAATCAGGAAAAAGAATAGGAAGAGCCGTCGGCTGGGTGAATTTTGCGACGATCATCCCGCTTATCGGCAATCTTATAATAATCGGTTCGACAATCAAGGAAATAGCGATAGTCGGATGCTATTTATATTATATCGGCATGGATATGGTAATGGCTTCCATGGTGTTTTTTACCTCGGTATACTGCAAGGGCATCGGAAACGGTCAGCAAAGACCTACTGTCATGTATGTGATACTGGGTGTGGACGCAGTGCAGCTTTTGCTCAATACCATATTCGGACACGCATTCACAATTGAGCCTGTTGACGTTCATGGATATGTCTATTACAGAATGATACCCTTCTGGGGACAGAATATACATCGTATAATTGATTACGGAGTATTTTTCTGTGTAATGCTGATATTCATTATCGCTATTATAAAAACGGTCAAGCTGTACCGGGAACGCTATTCGATAGTTCTTTTAGGAATGCTTATCATAGCCTTCTGGCAGACCTTCTATATCTTCTCCCGCACCCCTGTAGACCGTTCCATGATCGGTTACGGCGTATTCGGTCTGCTGGTCTACTATTTAGCTTTGCATTACCGTCCGCTTCGTCTGCTGGACAGACTGCTTTCGGATATAGTTTCAAATATGAATGAGGCTTTGTTTGTATATGATGCTTACGGAAGATGTCTTTGGATGAATGAGACAGGAAGCAGGCTGCTTGACCTGAAAAACGATGATACGGAGAATGTTCCAGCCGGACTTAAAAAAATGTTCGGCGATCGTGAATACACAAAGGAAGAATGGTCAGAGAACAAAATTCTCGGTTCAGGCGAGGACGCAAGATATTATACCATCGAAAACCATAATGTAAACGAGGATAAAAAGCATCTTGCCGGCTCCTATCTTGTTGTGCGTGACAACACCGAAGAGAAAAGAAGGCTCAAATCCGAGCTTTATAAATCAACTCACGACAGCTTGACCGGGCTTTATACAAAGCAGTATCTTTACCAGTGCATAAGCGTTCTTCTGCATGAGGACAGAGAGACCGAATATTCCATCGTATTTGTGGATGTAAAGAACTTCAAGATCGTCAATGATGTTTTCGGTTCGGATTTCGGAGATCTTGCGCTGATGCAGATATCAGAATGGCTCAGTACCAATGTGAATGAAAAATGCAGATACGGCAGGATCGCAGGAGATACCTTCGGAGTTCTCATTCCCACAGAAAAGCTGAAGGCTGACAGGCAGAAGGTGGAGGACGAGCTTCTGAACTTCACGGTTTCAAGCAACGGGCTTGAACACCGCCTGCTGATACACATAGGCGTATATGAAGTCGATGACAGGGATATGGACGTATCCGTAATGTTTGACAGAGCGCATCTTGCATTATCCGCCATCACAGGCAATTACAAGGAGCATATTGCCTGTTATGACAAGGATATGCGAAAGAAGGTAGTCTGGGATCAGCAGATAACCGCAGGTCTTTCCGAAGCCATCAGCAAGCATCAGATAATGCCCTATCTCCAGCCCATCACCAACCGCTCAGGCAAGGTCATAGGCGCAGAGGCGCTTGCAAGATGGATACATCCGCAGAACGGCTTCATGTCCCCTGCCGTATTCATCCCCATACTGGAAAAGAACGGGCTTATCGTTGAGGTAGACAGACATATATGGCGGTGTGCCTGTGAGATACTTTCGAGCTGGAAAAAGCAGGGTAATGATATGTTCATTTCCATCAACATTTCCCCGAAGAATTTCTATTACATAGACGTTGTTTCCGAGATAAAGGCGCTTGTTGAGGAATACGATATCGAGCCGAAAAAGCTGCGTATCGAAATAACCGAAACCGTAATGATGAACGACGCTCAGGAAAAATTCAAGCTTCTTGACGAGCTTCGCAATGACGGCTTTATCGTAGAGATGGACGATTTCGGAAGCGGATATTCCTCACTGAATCTGCTCAAGGATATGCCTGTTGACGTACTCAAGATAGACATGAAATTCCTTTCATCCTCAGACAATGATGAAAAGGCAAGGACGATCATCCGGAATATCATACAGCTTTCCGAGGATCTTCATATCACCTCACTTACAGAGGGTGTTGAAACGGTGGAGCAATATTCCGAGCTGTCTCAGATAGGATGCAAGCTGTTCCAGGGTTATTATTTTGCAAAGCCCCTGCCAAGGAAGGAATTTGAGGAATATGCTTTCCCGAGAGCAAGCTGAAAAAATATGAATATGAGGAAAGATTTCCCCCGGTGCTGTGAGGTTCCGGGGGATTTTGATTCAAAACTGAATCCTTGAAATTGACATCTCCGCTGCGGACAAAAGAGGAGAACCACAAGAGGTGGGCTGCGCCCCCCTCTTAATGTTCTCCCCTTTTGAAATCCCTTTTCCTTATCTCCCCCCGGGTTCGCTCTACATGGGTAGGTTTTATCGGATTTCTGCTTTCTGTCCAACGAGCGGATGATCGATAATGCAATGCCCATAATTATTTCACAGCCCCGAAACTATTAAAATTTGTTCACCGGCATCCCCTCAAACGCAAAAATCTCCCCCGTCCCGGAGAACGGAGGAGCAATTAATATTCAATTACAGTAAATTCACAAAATCCGCAGGTGTGATCGCCGGAACAGAGCTGTTCTGGAAATTCTCGGTGTTTCTCGTAATAATGTACTCTGCGCCGCAGGACTTCGCGCACTGGGAAATAAGAGAATCTTCAACATCAGCAAAGTTCTCATTTTCAAGAGTTGCTATAATTATATCCCTGTCAATGCCAACAACCGTAAGCAGCCAGCAGAAACCGGTGAGTAATCTTCTTCTCTCGTCAAAGGTCATAACATTGCGGAGGATACTGTGTATTTCCACAAATGACTGAGGAGCAATATAGCCCTCCAACTTCTTTTCTGCGCACAAGCTGATGATTTTATGCGCCTCTCTGACATAAGCCCGCCTGATACAGATCAGATCCAGTATGACATTTGTATCGATCAAAACTCTCATGTACTGTACTTCTCCTCTCTGTATTTTGCAAGTTCTTTTTCATAGTCAAGTTCAGGCATTGGCTTGCACAGCTTCAGCATCGAATCAAAAATAGCCTTACGCTCCCGCAGATCATCAGTAATCGGTGGATGTGTTCTTTTGAACATCATGATAAAGCCCTCTAATTCATCCTCTGTCATCTGTTGAAAGATACTATATGCCAGATCCCTTGTACTCATACGATCGCCCCCATTTCTTATTCCTATTATACTATATTTCGCACTCATAGTCAAGCATTTAAGCACTCTTGCCCCCCCAAAAACACACCGGAAAAAGTGGCTTTTTGACATATTTTCCGCCGTTTTCTCTGACGATGCCACAGGTCCGATCTCACTTTTTTTATTTCCCCGGAAATCACATCAGCAGGCAGGCTTTCACCATGCCTGACGGGTGTCTGTTTTTTCGCAAAAACGCTGAAAATTTAACGGCAGAGTTTCCGGTAATGGGGGCTCTGCCGTTTTATCTGTTTACTTTTCGGGCTATTGCAGGAAAGCCGGAGCTTTCCCGGTGTTCAGAAGCTTATAATTCCATATGATCTTAGCTTTCGCTTATCATATTTCGGATAAGGTTTTCGGAGTCATCAGATAAACTAATGCTAACGATGGTGAGATAATCTACCCCTACTCCATACTCGCTGTTCCATTTTGCGTTCATCTCTGACATCAGGCTGTCCGAGATCTCTGATGAATATATAGGTAATTGTGAATAGGATATTTCCTGCTCACTTAATGTCTGCAGATGCTCAGCAAGACCCTTTCGGATATCTTCTCTCAATGTATCTTCCAATCCGGTCACACCGCCGAAAGACTCAGCTTTTTCATCATCTGTAACAAAGACCATTGAGTTTCCGAAGGAAACCACCCCGAGGGTTACGGGTTCTCCGTTGATCTGATCATCATATGGAATAGGTTCCGTTGTGCCGAATTTCAGCTCCGTTTTCACTGCGCCTTCCGGAGCCTGCACAGATTCGGATGACACTGCGGTCTTACTCTGTTCTGCTTCGGATTCATCACCGCTGTTCAGCTCAGTTTCTTCGGAGGATTCCTGAGAGGACTGCTCTGATGACTCCTGAGTCTGAGATACTGATGACTGGGATGAAGTATCGCTGGCATTTTCATTTTTTCCGCAGCCGGAAAATGCAGCCGCAGAAACCATAATAGCAAAAGCAAGGACAAATAATGCTGTTCTTTTCATATGAACACTCCTTATGATTCGTTAAAACATTAACTTACAACAGAACCATTCTACCACAAAACCTTTTTAATAACAATATCATTCCGAAGATATATCTGTTTTCCACAATTTATAGTAAACGACAAAAGAATTTTTTCTTAGCTATAACCTTAATCCGTAAAGCTGTCATCTCCGCTGGGCGTGGAAAAAATAATCCGCTGTTCCACTTTAACGCCCTGAGTAATAATTCGTTAGTATTTCTGCTTTGTTAAATCAAAAGGTGGAAACCCCTTTCCTTATCCCCCTTAGTAATCCAGACTTTTACTGCCAAAGTAACCGACAAAAACATTCTTTGCTATAGCCGTAAGCGGTCAGGCCTCCGAGTGCGTAGAGCATCATATCATCGTTAAAAAAAATCCGCCATTAAGAAAGATAAACTTCTGTCTTTTACAATCCCATCACACAGACAGAATATCGCCACAGAGACAGATTAAATCTGAACTTCTATAAACACCTCATTGTAAAAGATAAATCTCAACTTGGCAGATAGCATACGCACTCCTACATTCACCTCACAGTGAACAAAATCTTTCAGCATAGCAGATATGAGTTCATTCCTACGAACATCTCACAATGAGAGAACTCCGTCAGCGTGAACTTGTTATTGCGATTTATGTCGCTGCCAAAATCTGACATAATCGAGTAGGAGGGGGTGGCTAACCCCCGTCC
>ONNU01000177.1 GCA_900319255.1 uncultured Eubacteriales bacterium | reverse complement strand
TTGATTGTGAGATAAAACTGTTTTTCCATTTTGATTCCTCCGATTTTTCGAAAACTGATGTAACGTTTTGAAAAATCGGGAAATCACGGGGATCTGCTCTCAGGCAGAATCTTCATCTGTATATGCATGTCTGCCATACTCCTTTCGGTAGTGTCTGGCAGACACGCAGCAAATCAGGGCATAGAAAAAGCCCCGTACCCGCTTTTGCGAATACGAGGCCGCTTGCCCTTTTATTTAATTGTATGCTGCTGGTCTCCCAGCATATACAGTGTACCTCTTGACAAGTATCTTGTCAGTTTCACTTTTCTATCTTTTTAGTCTCAGTTTTTTCTCTTTTTTGTCTCAGAATAGTCTCACGAAAGTCTCACAGCATATTCACAGCCGGTTTATAGAAATCGAATTGCAGCTGTTCACCGGTATACCCGAATGCGTACGGATCCGGTGTCATAAAGTCCTTCTTATATTCCAGGAATGCAAGCCCAAACATAATGATTGCTCTTTTCTTGTGCCTATAGATTGTTGCCCTCGAAAGACATGTTGCTTCTTCGATTTCTTCAATCGTATATTTGAAGGTATTCAGATATGTAAAGGTAAGAATCGATACGAAATCAGGTCCGTAATCCGGGAAGTTATATACCTTCACCTTAAGTGCTTCCATTACACGAAGCAACCATCCTGTCTGAAGGATACTATCGATCTCGGTTTCATACCTTATTCTCATTCCCTCAGTAGCAAAGAACTGAAGTCTGGTGAGCGCTTCGCTCATTCTCTTATTCTCATCAGCTTCATCAAAATCGCTGCAAACCTTTTCATACATATCATCAGCATCAAGCATAGTGCTGCTGAAGACATCCCTGAACAGCGTCAGCATGGATTTACCCAGAACATACACTTCGCCTCTTGGTATTCCATACAGCATGCACATTCTGTCTATTCTTGTATCAACATCATTTCTTGCGTTCATTTTATTCCCCCTATGAATGACTCTCTGCCAGCCGGTTCCTTCCGCTCATAAGCCAGAGTGTATGGAACAAGGGAAAAGGTCCCGTATCATCCCAGCCTGTGATCTGTGGTGCTGACCGCAGAACAATCTTCTTAGTGATCCCGTGTGTTTTATTTATCGTTCGAACGCATGTTCATTATATCAATATCAAAATCCATTTCAATAGGTTTCAGATATGTTTTTTTGAAGAAAAGGCAAAGCGGTAAATATTTGACCACTTTGCCCTGTAATGCTGTATTTTCAGTTGTTGTAGAGATGGAGTTTTTGAAGCTTGATCTGTGTTTTATGAGCTACCATTCAAAGCCCGGCTTTTCGTAATCCGTTACCTGCCCATAATTCTCAGTCAGAAACTTGTGGAACTCTACCTCTGTCATAGGTTCATCTGAATCATAAGCCTCGTCGAGTTTATCGAAGAAATTCTCTTTTTCAGGGAAAATCACTTCCTGATTGTATTTCATTGCCGCCAGTGCTTCCTCATAATCCTCTGAGCATCCGGCAAAATCTCCCGACACTTCTCTGAGTTCAACGGAGTCAATGGTTTCATATGCAGCCAGAAGCAGGAACTGCTTCTTCTCATCCTCCGTCAGCTTTTCAAAGCACGCCATCTCGCTGTGCAGCAGCGCATCGCAATAAACAGAAGATGTCGTCGCGAACTCAACATTGTCACAGTAATACTTAATTGCCTCCGCCTTTTCTGCACCGAGCAGTTCCTGCATATTCGACCATATAAGCGAGGTGAAATTTCTGATCACTGCTCTGTCCTGCTCGGCATCGATCAGAGTATAGTCGTCTCTCCATTTACCTTTGTATTCCTTCTCCGTATCGAGCCACTCGTCTATCGGCTCGTCATCCAGTATGTTTTCAAAAGATATCAGATAATGGAACATGAGAGGGTACAGGATCATAACGCTGAAGTACAAATTACCTTCTTTATGGTCAAGGTAGTCCTTTTCGAGCTCAGGGTCCCTTTCTCCTGTAACATCTTCTATATTCTCAAGATCGTTCTTAAGAGCAAAAGCATTGTTATCAACTATTAGATATTCACGGTCCCCCTGATAAGCATGGCGGATATCATAGTTCAGTGAAAGCATATATTCATATTCATCTTATGAATAGAATTGCTTCATATTTTCATAGTAGAAAGACATGTATCTGCTAACGCTGTCATACAGTTTATCCAGATCTTCATAGTCACCAATGATATTTGCACCGTACAGATTCTTAGTTGTCTCTATGTTAAGCATGTCGTTTACTCCTCTGTGTTATCTTTTGATCTTTCAACGGTTCTGTATTTTTTCCTCAGATAATCACGGACTGTGCGCTCCCCGCCGGTATAACCTTCTTTCTTGATCTCGGTGGTGATGATCTCGCTGATCTCACAAATACCGGATTTCTTTGATACATTCTTCTGATCTGAAACGATCTGCCAGTACCGGGAATCAATCAGATCAGTGAATCCGGCGATCTTGGTAGGCTCTGTCTGTTTGCCAAGTCTGCTGCTCGGTTTGTTGTACCAAATGCATCTTTTGACCGTACGTGGATCGCAGCAGTATTTTTCGGCATTTTTTTTAATGTCATTCCCGACTCATAATCGCGCCTGAAATCACACCAATCACTCTCCGGATAATCCGGCAGAGGTATCCGTTCGCG
>ONNU01000194.1 GCA_900319255.1 uncultured Eubacteriales bacterium | reverse complement strand
GTCTAATAAGTCTATTATGCGCAGGTTTAGGTTAATTATAATATATGACACAGAAAAAGTCAATTCTGAGATTATGTTTTCCTCCATATTATCATACATTATGAAATATTTATTAGTAGGTTAAGCCGTCCGAGTTTTTCGCAGAGGTGCGGCTGTATTTTTGTAAAAACACTGTGCTGCCTTGTATACTCTGAATTTCTTACAAGCAGATTTTCAGTATTGGTATATAGATCTCCCTTGCCTGGTAAGAAGTAAACGACTTTGTATTCAGACTGTGCAAAAAGGCATAGAATTGAACCCCTCCATCATGCTGCGCATGCCCCCCCTCCCCTTGTCAGGGCAATGTCGTCAACTTAAGGAATGAATAAAAACATGCACAAATAATACTATTGATTTTCATTTAAAATACCACTTGACAAACTCAAAAACCGCCCAAAAATCGGTTAGAATTATATCGATTTTCGGAGGTAACAAAAATGAGTTTTAAAAATGTGGTTGGAAAATTCTGCAAAAAAGTATATGATAAGATATACAACAATAAAGAATTTGTAGAGGAATCCAAAATGAAAAAAGAAGACTTCACCAGAAATAGAAAAGTACGGATGATTTGAATGTTTGTTGAGAACATAAAAAATAGGGAACCGAAAATACAATTGACTAATTTCGACTCAGGTGTTAAAATATAAATGGTGAGTTTTAACTTATTTCTATACGATTTCAGAGATTGAAACGGCTGTCATCAAAAAACGGGCACATCCTTTTGGATCACAATATATAAAAGAATTACAGGTCAGAGAACCGTTAAAACAGTTTGCTGTCCCCCGCATACGCCCGGCTTCTCGGAGCCGGCTCGCGCGATCGGCTATTAGGAGGAAGCAGCCGCAGCTGACTTGAGTATAAATTATAGTTTCATGGGAGCGTAATGCGCTATGAAAAAAATTTTGGTGATTATTGTCAACGTGCTTATTATGATCGCCATGCTGATCTTTGTGATTTTGTATTCCAACATTCAGAGCAGGGATACAGCGCAAAGGCAGGTGGAGCAATTTGAAAAAGCTACGGTCACTATGGAGCGCGTCACTGAGAATTATCTGGAGGGCGAACAGCGTATCTGTGACGTCTGGGCACGCTATATCAACAGTAAAGATATGACTATCGAGGAGGCAATATCTTTTATCAGAATTTCTCATGTGCTTCCGAACGCCTCAGCGCATATCGTATATCTTGATACGATGTGCGGTCTGTCTACCAAAGCAAGTCAGAATCTCGGCGGCGATTATTCCGTTTCTTATGAACGGATGTATCTTCTTGACGATGTGAGCTGGATCAATGATATAGGGGAGGCTGTCAACATTTCCCGCGCATATACAAATCCGGTCAACGGAGAGCAGTCCCTGGCATTCTGTAATTTCGTTACCCTTCATGATCCCGGAACCGACGGACACCGGAACGCTGTATTGCTACGCGTTTTGCCGGTCTCGGAACTGGAGCAAAAATGGATCTTCCCGCAGGAAGAGTTTGATAATGCCGAGCTTTCCATGATCGATGCGAGCGGGAATTATATCATCAAGGGACATTCCTTCAAAAATTCAAATTTCTTTGAATTTTACAAGTCTTATAACACAGTTGACCCCGCCGCTGCACAGGAGCTATGGGGAAAGGTCACTTCATCGACCGGCTCCTTTTCTATGTTGAATTCACGCGGTGAGGAATGCATACTTGCCTATACACCGGTAGCCGCGACAGAGGGATGGACGCTGCTCAGCTTTATGCCGATGAAGGAGTTGAACGTAAATACCGAAAACTGGCTTTTGGTCGGCTTTGTTTCAACAGGACTTCTGATCCTGTTCGTTTTCGATCTGGCTGTCATGATCTACTTCAACAATAAGCTCAGGGCGGCGGCAAAAGAAGCGGCATCTGCGAACAAGGCAAAAACCGATTTTCTCTCAACCATGTCCCACGATATCCGCACACCGATGAACGCGATAATAGGTCTTACGGCTATTACGGAGAAGAATCTCGGTGATACGGAGTCGGTAAGAGAAAACCTGCGAAAAATCACACTTGCCAGCAATCATCTGCTTACCCTGATCAATGATATTTTGGACATCTCAAAGGTCGAGAGCGGTAAACTGAATCTCAGCCCGCAGACCTTTTCTATCGTTGAAACTGTGGAAAACCTCGTGAATCTGTCCCAGCCGATGATCAAGGAGAAAAATATTGATTTCAACTTCCGCGTCAGCCGGATGGAAACGGAATATATCTTTGCCGACCAACTCAGGCTGAATCAGATCTATATCAACATCCTTTCCAACGCCATCAAATACACGGAGCCGCGAGGCAGCATCAGCGTTGATATGCGCGAGGAAAAAAGCCAGAAGCCCGATCATGTTCGATTGACATACATAGTATCCGATACCGGCATCGGCATGAGTCCGGAATTTATGGCGACCATGTATCAGCCGTTTTCGCGCCAGACAGACAGCCGGGTGAACAGCATTCAGGGAACCGGGCTCGGGCTTGCCATCACAAAGCAGATGGTCAATCTGATGGAAGGCACCATTGATTGCCAAAGCGAGCAGGGAAAGGGAACGACTTTTACAGTCATACTGGATCTTCCCGCAGCAGAGCGTCAAAGAGAAGATATGATGCTCGAGCCGATGGACATCCTGATCGTCGATGATGATGAAGTCCTTCTGGAAACCGCAGTTGAAACGCTCAGCTCTCTTGGCGTGACCGCCGACCGCGCAGGAAGCGCCTCCGAAGCGCTCGGCATGATCACGCGCCGGCATGAAACAGGGGCAGATTACAGCATTGTGATTATCGACTGGAAGATGCCCGGCGTTGACGGTATTGAAACGATTCGACGGATCCGCGCGGAAGTGGATCAGGACATTCCCATTTTGCTTGTTTCTGCCTATGACAGGACGGATATAGAAGATACGGCAAAAAAAGCCGGAGCAAACGGCTTTATCAGCAAGCCGCTGTTCCGTTCTACGCTTTACGATAAAATCAACGATATCCTCGGAACAGAGGCAAAGTCCGTTGAGCCGGAGGATGATAATTCCGATCTGCAGGGGCTGAACATCCTTATTGCAGAGGACTTTGATGTCAACTGGGAAGTCATTTCCGCCCTACTCGGTATGTATGGGATAAATGCTCAGCGCGCTGAAAACGGACGTGTCTGCGTGGAAAAAATGAAATCGGCAAAAAAAGGAGACTTTGATCTGATCTTTATGGATATTCAGATGCCGGAGATGAACGGTCTTGACGCAACAAGAAATATCCGCAGGCTGGATGATCCGTGGGCATCTTCTATCCCTATCATCGCCATGACCTCGGATGCGTTTTCGGAAAATGTTACAGAGTGTCTGAATGCCGGAATGAACGGACATATCGCAAAACCCGTGGATATTAAACTCGTTATTAAAGAAATTCGCAAAATCGAGGAGGATAAGAAATGAAAAAGCTGCTTTGTATGGTTCTTATTATATGCATGATCGTATCGTTTTCGGCGTGCGGCGGTCAAACACAGGAGGAAACCGCCGCGGGATTCATACCTGCTTTGGATACAACGATAAGCTGCAGTATCATCGTTGCCGGAAACTATGACAACTTTGAGGCGCTGGAGGTTGAATTTGACAGATTCAACGAATATTACCCTGACGTACAGCTCAGCTACGTCAAGCTGGATGATTATAACAATACACTTGGTGCGGCGCTGGAAAGTAACGATAAACCCAACATTTTCTTCTCCTATACATGGATGAACGGAGACAGTAAGTATGATTCCGTATTTGCTCATACGGAGGATCTTTCAGACTCTGCACTGAAGCTGGATCTTGATTGCATCCGCCAGGGTCTTGTTCATAAGGATCCGGAAGGACGCGTGCTGATGGTGCCGGTCTTCTCCAGAACCTACGGCATGCTGGTGAACAACGATCTGTTCAAGAAGGAAGGCATAAGCATCCCCGCATCATGGGCGGAGCTTCAGACGGCCTGCAAAGCGTTCAGCGGCAAAGGATATTCAAGTCCCATGATGGGCTACAGCGCCGACTCGTCCAGCTGTTTTATGTATACTGTCGCTTATCCGATGTTCGTAGCCGCGCTTAACGATAATCCGGAAGCTCTTGCGCTTGCCAATAAACTTGATCCTGCGGCGGGAGAATATATGCGACCCGCTCTTGAAACAGTGGAAAAGCTGATACAGAACAAGTGTATAGATATTGATGAATGTGATAAGATCGGGGATAACTATACCGAGGTGATCCTGCGCTTTTTCGAAGGCGACGTGCCTATGATGATCTGCGCCGGAGACACCGTATCCGGAACCAGGAAACGTGAAAGTCAGTCTGAGGCATTCATCGCTTCGCCATTTGATTATTCGTTTGCACCTATCCCGTTGACAGAGGACGGCGGATATTTTATCGACAGTCCTTCTGTGCAGTTCTCCGTTAACAAGGATTGTGACGATCTGGAAATAACAAACGAGTTTATGCGGTTTCTGATAACGAAAACCGAGCTGAACGAAATGGCTTCTGTCAAGCGTCTGGTAACGCCCACAACGGATCTGTCTGTTGATCCTGTTTACGCTCCTTTCGGTCAAATCTCTCCGGAACGCACAATTTCTCCGGAAGTACTCGGGATCACCGATCCGCTTACGGTTCAGATAAGAGTTGCGTCGTTCCGGGTGGGGAGAGGCGAAATATCCGTAGATGAAGCCGTAGCAATGTACGGAGACTTTGAATAAATAATGTATAACCGCAAAGCTTTTAAGATTACCCGTCCGGCAAATGTATTATCTATATCGCCGGCAGGATGTTCAAGGCTGAGAAGGAGAAAGGTATATGACCGATAACAAAAACTTATTCCGTATAACCGAAGAAAGAAGACGTGTATTGCTGATAGAAGATGACTTTGTCTGTCAGGAAATGATGAAAGAAAGCATAGGAGATACATATGATGTCGTAATAGCAGAATCCGGTGAGGAAGCGCTTGATATAATCCATGAGCAGCATGACACACTGAGTATGATTCTGCTCGATCTGAATCTTCCGGGCATAAAAGGACTGGATGTGCTCAGCAGGATCAAAAGCGATCCGGAGTATTCCCGTTTGCCCGTTATCGTTATGACTTCGGACAACGAAGCTGAGGTGGAATGTCTTTCGCTCGGCGCAATGGACTTTATACCAAAACCGTATCCTGCATCCAAGGTGATCCTTGCACGCATCCTGCGGACAGTCGAACTGTACGAGGATCGGGAGACTCTGCGTATGACAGAGAGGGATCAACTGACAGGATTATATAACAAGGAATTCTTTTACCGCTACGCCGTTCAGCTCGATCTGTATCACAAGGACGAGCCCACGGACGCGATCTTGTTTGATGTCAACCATTTTCATACATATAACGACCGTTACGGAAAAGTCCGCGGAAATGAGATCTTGAAACGAATAGCAAACAACGCTATGTCTTACGTGAAAGAATCCGGCGGGATCGTCTGCCGCAGCGGTGCCGATACCTTTATGCTGTATTGCAGGCATCTTGACGATTACCAGGCATTGCTTGACCGCCTTTCCGCAGATCTTGACGACGGCGGCTCCGGCGAAAACCGCGTCAGGCTGAGAATGGGCGTTTACGTCAACGCTGATAAAACAGTTGATATAGAACGCAGATTTGACCGCGCAAAAATGGCAGCTGATACCTCCAGAGATCGTCTGACCGATCCGGTCGGCTTCTTTGATCATTCAATGCGCGAGGCGGAAATACTTGAAGAACAGCTGATAGATGATTTTCATGCCGCGATCCGCGAAAAACAGTTCGTGGTCTACTATCAGCCGAAATACAACGTGAAACAGGACAGGCCTTTTCTTTGCAGCGCGGAGGCACTGGTGCGTTGGAAACATCCGACGCTCGGACTTGTAAGCCCCGGCACGTTTATTCCTCTGTTCGAGAAAAACGGATTGATTCAGGAGCTCGACTACTATGTCTGGTCACAAGCCTCTTCGCAGATCTGCGATTGGAAAACACGGCTGAACGTTTCCCTGCCTGTCTCGGTGAATGTGTCACGCATAGATCTGTATGATCCCGAACTGATGGACAAGCTTCTGAATATTGCGAAGAAAAACGGACTCAGACCCGAAGACCTTTTGCTTGAGATCACCGAATCGGCATACACGGAAAAAACAGATCAGATCGTAACAAGAGTGAAAAACTTGCGTGAGTGCGGATTCCGTATAGAAATGGACGATTTCGGTTCGGGTTATTCTTCTCTGAGTATGCTTTCCAGGATGCCGATAGACGCTCTGAAGCTGGATATACAGTTCATACGCAGTGCGTTCAAGGAACAAAAGGATACAAGATTGCTTGAGGCTATGACAGGACTTGCAAGATCCTTCGGGGTACCGACGATCGCAGAGGGTGTAGAAACAGCAGAGCAGTTTACTGAGCTGAAAGCAATGGGCTGTGATATTATTCAGGGTTATTATTTCTCCCGCCCGCTCCCTGCGGATGAATTTGAGAAATTCTTTGCAAAAGAATACGAGGAGGAAAACTTATGCTGACTATCGGAAAGCTGAAAGAGTTCGGCGCAGACGTGGACACCGGATTGTCGCGCTGCGCAAACAACGAGGAGTTGTATATCCGTCTTGCCGGGATCACGGTTCAGGAGCTGTCATCGGGAGCGCTGGGCAAAGCGATTGAAGAAGGTGATCTTGATAGCGCATTTCAGATCGCGCATAAACTGAAGGGCGGCGTGACCAATCTTGCTCTCATGCCGATCGCAGAGCCGCTGTGTGAGCTTACGGAGCTGCTGCGAAATAAGACTCCCGGAAATTATGAGACACTTTACGCCGAGGTCATCCGCAGGACCAATGACCTAAGCTCTGTATGACCGCCAATGAGGAGATTATTGTTTTATGAAACAATTACAATTCTAATAATAACACTGCCATGCAGCCATATCTTTCGCCTCTTGCAGTATGGGCTTTGTCGGTTGGCACAGCTATAGGATGGGGTTCTCTTGTCGTTACCGGCAATACATATCTCTCCCAGGCAGGACCGCTAGGTTCAATACTGGGACTGCTTATCGGATTTGGAATGATGCTTGTGGTAGCAAACCACTACCATTTTCTTGCAAATCACTATCCCGGGACGGGCGGACTGTATAACTATGTCAAGTATATATTCGGATATGATCGCGCTTTTCTGGTGGCATGGTTTCTGTTTTTGATCTACACTGCCATTTTCTGGGCGAATGCGACAAGTATCCCGCTGTTCGCGAGGTATTTTCTGGGTGGCATCTTCCGTTTAGGCCATCTTTATAATATCTTCGGCTATGAAGTTTACTTAGGACAAGCTATTGTTACGCTGGCAGTCATCACGCTTGTTTCGCTGCTTTGCATACACAGCAAAAAGACGACCTCTCGCAGCGTGGCGGTATTGACGATAGTTTTTACTATCGGCATAACAGTCTGCTTCATCGGTGCGATGATCGGTCATGGTGCTTCCGGCGCTGCGATAGAACCGGTGTTTGCTCCCGACGGCAGCGCATTCAGACAGGTCGTGCGCATTGCTTTCCTTTCCCCGTGGGCGTTTATAGGCTTTGAGAGCATTTCCCATTCCGCAGGGGAATATAATTTCAAGCACAGC
>ONNU01000304.1 GCA_900319255.1 uncultured Eubacteriales bacterium | reverse complement strand
GACAAAAGGGGAGAACCACAAGAGGTGGGCTTACACCCCCCTCTTAAGGTTCTCCCCTTTTGAAATCCCCTTTCCTTATCTCCCCCCCCGGGTTCGTTCCACGTGGATAGGTTTACCGTGTTTTTTCTCCTGTCCAACGCACGAACAATCTGTATGGTGAGCTGATCAGGAACTTACCTTCTCAGCCATCTGATTTACTGTCTGCATCAGAAAGCTTCTTTTGTAAAGCTCCCACAATACTAAACCTTAGCTATTAAAGTCCGGCTTGCTGCGGGGGTTAAAGAAAGGGGTTTCCACCTTTTGAACGACCAACGCAGATAATACTAATAACGCATGACCCGGAGCATGAAAGCAGAATACAAAATCAGGTTTAATTCAGCATCCGAACCTTGAAGCCGACAGATATATCCTGCCGAATATACCCCTTTCCTCCAGTTCATCAGTAAATTCCCCCACCGGAATATTCTCCCGGTATCTGCAAAGCATCCCTTCCGTTTCGTCAATATGGGTCAGCATAAGGGAAACGGTATGCGGGATATCCTCTGCGTTTTCAGTGTCCATCAGAAGGGGACGGAGAAATTCCTCAGTCGTCCCGTGAGGCGCAAAACGAAGGGTTCCCTGCCAGTCGTTGGGGATATTGGTTTTATCGGTTATGCCGTATTTTTTCGGGTCAAGGCTGCCGCTGTAGGGCAGAGGACCGTTTCCGTGACGTGTTACATATGTGCGGGTGATATATACAAGCTCCGCCCTCTGACCGGGAAAGTATCTTTTGCAGAATTGCACCGGATTCACAGAGCCTGTCCTTGAATTTGTCAGATGGGGCGCAAACTCAGTATATTCCGCATCAAGCAGCAGCCCCTGCGCGCCCTCGAAAATGATATCCTCATAGGCTGTGAGCATTCCCGGTTCAAACAGCTCTGTAAGCTCCGCATTCCGGCACATCCGCTCGGCGGCATTTATCAGGACATTATCATCCCTCAGAAGCTCCCCGGCTTCTCCCGCATTGTCAAAGGTCAGCCCCAACGCCTTCATCCTGACAGGAAGATAGTTTTTTCTGATTTCCCGCAGCTCCCTGAAAAGCTCTGCTGCTGTCATTTCCCTGACCCTACCGAGATACAGCGGGGCGGTCTCTGAACGCTGCATACATTCATTGATACCCATTCCGCAGCTTCCGTGGCGCATGGCTCCTCTTTTCTGCTCGATTGCCATATTCAGCAGGATATCATCAATGCAGGTGCAGCGGCAGCGGGGGTCTGCCAGAATCACAGCCCGCCTGCCGTACACTGCTTCAAGCTGGCTGTATTCATCCCCAAGCTTGAAAAGATCGGGAAGGAAGGTTTCTGACCACAGTGTATCAGAGCCGTCCCCAGAGCCTGCTGAAAGCTGGTGAAATACAAAGCGTGCATTACCCTTCTTTTCCACAGTATGACCTGCCTGAGCGCCGCCGTTGTGGCGTATAACCAGGCAATTTCCGCCATTTTCCCTTGCCTGCTGCGCAAACCAGGATACCGCAAGCCCCTTGCCCTCATCTCCGAAGTTTTTGCCTATCACTGCTTTTATTGTCATTGCTCTCCCTCCCTGTGTTTTTTTCCTGCACTGCGCTGTTTAAACTTTTATCTTCTCCAGCGCTTTTTCCACCACCGGCTGTGCCTCCTCGCTCCACTGCCTGATCGCATCACGGGCTTTCATGCCGTTTGTCATCTGCATTATTGAAGTGATGACCTCAGACAGATACCTGATATTATCCTCATTGATATAAGCGACCCTGCCGGGGATAAGCTTATTCCATGACACGACAGCTCTTGTATCGCCTGTAATAATGTGGAATACCTCGTATTTTTCTGATACCTCTTTAAAAAGCTCCTTTGATGTCAGATCCCCGGTATCCTTATCATTAAAGATCATATTGATATTGAATTCATCAAGAATAACATCGTTTTTATCATTGATTATCTCATCGCCGATGCAGAAGATAAAGCCCTTTTTCCTTCTTTTTTCAAAGCAGTCGATCTTTGTGTGTCTGGACGCGAAATACCACACAAGTGCGTCATAGCTATATCTGTTTCCGCCGTAGGGTATGCGAAGATCCAGAAGCTGCTCAACTACCCTGATATCAGCTTCATACTGCGTTACCTGAAGCGGACAGCCAATATCCTCCTCTGAAATTCTATTTTTGTAATATACCCCCGTAAACGCAGCGCACATAACATGGGGGTCTGTTACAGGCTGTTTATCATATATTTCAAGTATTGTCCTGTTGAGAGAATTGGTCGCGATCTCCTCCGCAAGATATCCCATTGAATATGTTACGTCAAAGCCCAGAATTATCGGTGTGGATCTGGGTGAATCGCTGCTGTCGCAGGATTCTCTCATATTGATAAAGCGGGGATCATATTTTTCCTTGAAGCCGTCTCCCCTGAAAAGGCTGCTTGCCTTTGAATCGCTGCTGATACCTCTGCTTGATCTCAGCTTTTTCCAGTCTGATGCATTATAACTACCGTAACCCATAGTGATCCTCCTTTTTAATTATTTCCTGAATCCTTGAAACTGACATCTCCGTTGCGGGCGGAAAAAGAAAATCCGCTGTTCTGCATTAATGCCCTGAGTCATACTTCATTAGTATTTCTACTTTGGTGGGTCAAAAGGTGGAAACCACAAGGGGTTCCCCCTTGAGTTTTCCCCCTTTTGCAATCCCCTT
>ONNU01000345.1 GCA_900319255.1 uncultured Eubacteriales bacterium | reverse complement strand
TTCCCACGTGGAGCGAACCCGGGGGGAGATAAGGAAAAGGGATTTCAAAAGGGGAGACCGGCGTGCCGCCGGAGTCACAATTGTCTTGGCGTATGTTCTGGAAATGCGGAACATTCCCAATCAGCTTAGTATACTCTGATTTCAAACAAATAGGGGGGCGCAGCCCACCTCTTGTGGTTCTCCCCTTTTGTCCGCAGCGGCTTAGCCGCTGCCCCCGGAAGAAGTCAGCAACCAATAGAATCCAGGGTATAAAGAATAAATTGTGTAAAAATCCACATGAATACAGTAGCTTGATTTTTTCGCAGTTGACTTTCACGGATTAACTAATCACTAACCACTAAATCACTATAAGAATAATTGATTTATTGTACAAAATAAACTTGAATTAAGCAATACTATTTGATATAATAAATAAAAGCGTTTGCTATGCAGATTTTGTGTCCTGCTGAATGCAGGGAAAGGTGAGGATCGTGAGCGATAAAGATAAAAAAAAGGACGAAATAAAACCCAAAGACCAGAAGATCAAAAAAGAGGTCAGACAAAAGCCAAGATCAGCTAAAAAGGCACAGCTCAAACCTACAAAATTATGCTCAGCTCCGGATTTTCCGTATCATAACAGAGAACTGAGCTGGATGGATTTCAATAGCCGTGTGCTTGAGGAGGCTTTTGAAAAGGATAATCCTATTCTTGAACGGCTGAATTTCCTGGCGATAACCGCATCGAATCTTGATGAGTTTTTTATGGTCAGGGTCGCCGGAGTTATGGACAGGATGCATTCCACTAAAAGCAAAAAGCCCGATGAATCCGGCATGAGCGCAGAAAAGCAGTTTGAACTGCTGACCGAAAAGATACATGATTTTGTGAAAAAGCAGTATTCATGCCTGAACCGTTCGCTGATGCCGGCGCTGAGAAAAAACAAGCTGCGTATACTGAAGATCGACGAGCTTGATAAAACCCAGCGTCAGCAGGTGGATCAGTATTTTGACAGGTTTATTTTCCCTATACTTACACCCATGGCGGTGGATACGTCAAGACCGTTTCCGCTGCTGATGAATAAAAGCCTGAATATAGCTGTCCGCCTTGCAAGAGGAGGAGAGGATATTTTCGCAGTGGTGCAGGTTCCGTCTATCGTTTCAAGATATTTCGAGGTGGAAAATGACGGCTGCCGCGCATTTGTAATGCTTGAGGATATCATTATCAGCAAGCTTTCGGAGCTTTTTGAGCTTTATAGCATAAAGGCATACCTGCCCTTCCGTATTACAAGGGACGGCGATCTTGATATTGATGAGGAGGCGGATGACCTTCTTGTGGAGATCAAGCATTCGCTGAAAAAACGCCAGCGCGGCGATCCGGTGAGACTTGAAATAGCAGTACACGGAGATGAAGCCCTGAGAGTATTTCTTGTGGATATGCTGGGGGTCAGCGATAAGGAGATATATGAGGTCAACGGTCCCCTGGATCTGACCTTCCTTTCAAAGTTTGCAAGACTTGACGGACTGGATGATCTTCGCTTCAATCCTATAATACCGGTTGAACCGCCGGCAGATTTCTTCGGCTATGACGATGTTTTTCAGGCTATCAGGGATAAGGACAGAATGGTGCATCATCCGTATGAAAGCTTTGACAGCGTTATCAAGTTTATCAATGAAGCGGCAAAGGATCCCGATGTCCTTGCCATAAAGCAGACCCTTTACCGCGTGAGCGGACACTCTCCCATCATTGCGGCGCTGATAAAGGCTGCGGAAAACGGCAAGCAGGTAACTGTGCTTGTGGAGCTGAAAGCAAGGTTTGACGAGGAGAATAATATCGGCTGGGCGAAAAAGCTTGAAAAAGCCGGCTGCCATGTCATTTACGGTCTCCAGGGACTCAAGACCCACTGTAAGATCGTGCTTGTGGTAAGGAAGGAGGCAGACGGTCTGCGACGCTACCTCCATATGGGCACAGGAAATTATAACGACAGCACCGCCCGCTTCTATACCGATATCGGAATGTTCACCTGTAATGAGGAATTCGGAGAGGATGCATCCTCCTTGTTCAATGTAATAACAGGCTACAGCACCCCTCCGGTTTATAATAAAATGAAGGTCGCGCCCACAGGGCTGAGGGATTTCTTTGAGGAAATGATAAGAAATGAAACTGAAAATGCCCTTGCGGGTCTGCCGTCAGGTATAATCGCAAAGATAAATTCACTTGTGGATCCGGCTATCATACGGCTTTTGTATGACGCATCAAGGGCAGGTGTAAAGATAACTCTGATCGTAAGAGGCATCTGCTGCCTTGTGCCGGGGATAAAGGGCATCAGCGAAAATATCACGGTGCGCAGTATAGTGGGACAGCTTCTTGAGCATAGCCGGATCTTTGTTTTTGAAAACGGCGGAAACAGGAAGATATATATGGGCTCAGCTGACTGGATGCAGCGTAATCTTGATAAAAGAGTCGAGCTTGTATTCCCCATCGAGGATCCGGAGCTTATCGACAGAAGCTTTATGATAATAGAGACCATTCTCAGGGATGTTCTCAATACAAGGATCCAGCAGCCCGATACATCCTATGAGCTTATCGACAGAAGAGGGAAAAAGCCCCATAACAGTCAGCGTGAATTTGCTGAAATGGCAAAAAAGGCGCTTTCGGCAAAGAAAACGGTGGTCATCGAGGAGAACCGCTTCAAGCCGCTGATGGGAAATTCCCACGATAAGGAATAGAAATGAAAGGCTTCGGAGCAAAGATATTTTTAACGGACATTTCTGATTTTTACAATCAGTCACAATAAATAAAAAGGAGTGTTACTATGAAAAGAGTAGGCATACTTACAAGCGGCGGAGATTGTCAGGGTCTGAACTCTGCTATCAGAGGACTTGCAAAGGGACTTTATTTCCACTATGGAAAGAAAGTGGAGATCTACGGTATAGCAGACGGATACCGCGGACTTATCAACGGAGAATATAAGCTGATGCAGCCCGAGGATTTTTCCGGCATTCTTACAAGAGGCGGAACCATTCTGGGAACCTCCCGTCAGCCCTTCAAGCAGATGAGAGTAATAGATGAGCAGACAAATGTTGATAAGGTAGCTGCAATGAAAAAGACCTATAATGATCTGAAGCTTGACTGCCTTGTTGTACTGGGAGGAAACGGCACTCATAAGAGCGCGAATATGCTTTCAGAGGAAGGTCTGAATGTTGTTTCCATGCCCAAGACCATTGATAATGATATCTACGGCACAGATGTGACCTTCGGCTTCCAGAGCGCAGTTGATATCGCTACTCAGGTAATCGACTGCATCCATACCACAGCTACATCCCACGGACGTGTATTTATCGTTGAATGTATGGGACATAAAGCAGGCTGGCTTACCCTTCACGCAGGTATTGCAGGCGGCGCAGATGTCATTCTTATCCCCGAGATACCCTATGATATCAATAAGGTAATAGAGACCGTAAAGCAGCGTACAAAGAACGGCAAGGGCTTTTCGATCCTTGCAGTTGCAGAGGGCGCTATCTCCAAGGATATCGCATCACTTCCGAAGAAGAAAAAGAAGGAAGCAATCGCAAATCTGATGTACCCGTCAATTTCATATAAGATCGCCCATGAGATCGAGGAGGCTACCGGTCAGGAGACAAGAGTTACCGTTCCCGGACATTTCCAGAGAGGCGGCAGCCCGGATGCATATGACCGTTATCTTACAACACGCTACGGCGCAGCCTGCGCTCAGCTTATCATCAATGAGAAATACGGCTATATGACTTCGCTTATCAACGGCGAGATCGTCCCCGTACCCCTTTCAGAGGTAGCAGGAAAGCTCAAGGGCGTACCCATCGACTGCCCTGCTATCCAGGATGCAAAGAATATCGGCATTTCCTTCGGCGACTGATAAAAAATAAAGCTGCCGGCGGGGGAAAACCGCCGGCGCTGATGCCGAAGCAAGGCGAACACATCATCTGTACCGGATGAAAAAACAGGAGGAAGCAATATGTCTGATGAATCAAAAATAGGTGTGAATAAGGAGCTTGTCAGGGAAAGAAAGCGCTGGCTTTTTTTCGGTATTCCCTGGACATTTACAAAATACATACTGACGGAAAAGAAAATAATCATTGAAAAAGGCTTTTTAAATAGCACAGAAAATGAGATACTGATGTACCGTGTAACAGATATGTCATTGTCAAGGAGCCTTTTCCAGAAGATGTTCGGTCTCGGAACGCTTACCGTATACGCTCATGATAAGACCAACCCCACGCTGACAGTGAAGAATATCAAGCGTTCAAAGCAGTTCAAGGAGATATTGTCCGAAGCTGTTGAGAAGGACAGGCTGAGGATGAAGATGCGCCAGAGCGAGATAGTTGACGATATGCACGGCTTTGACGACCAGATGGATTTTGACGACGACATTCTGTAAAGCAAAAGTTTCGCCAGCCTTTTTAAAGGCTGCGGGGTCCATGGGGCAGAGCCCCTGGTCGCGCTCCGCAGAGCGCGAAACACCCCAAAACCGCCGCAGGCGGTCAAAGAAAACCAGGCAACGGGCGAAGCCTCGTTGCCGGACAAGACCGAACGCACTTCCCCAAACGAAAGCACTAAGCACTACTCATTCCCCTTTCTGTGCATAACCTTAGAGTTTTACCGTAATACTCCCTCCGTCACGGCGTACCGCCGTGCCACCTCCCTCAAGGAGG
>ONNU01000372.1 GCA_900319255.1 uncultured Eubacteriales bacterium | reverse complement strand
CTATCGCACGCCGCCCGCCTGTAAAGAATGATACCCGGGACGTAGCAAGCCGATTCAAAAGCTTAGCACATGAAAAACACACGCTAAGACAGAATTGACAGTGCCGGCACGGCACCGGCGTGCTTTCGCACGCCGCCCGCCTGGAAAGAATGAAACTCTGAACGTAGCCAATCCAATGCAAAGGCAAAATAAGAACATTCGCTAAGACAAATTTGAGAATTATAATATGTTTTTATTACGCCTTCGGCGGAACGTAGGGGACATTGTATGCCCTGCATACGCCCTTGGCAAGGGCTTCGCCTATTTCTGTGGTATGCTCTACGATCTACTTTGCTATGCTGTAATTGTCGTGGAAGTCTACCTCTGTGTATACTGCCAACATATTTGTGTATTTCAGCTCGGACAGCTCAGGATATTCACGGACGCCGTAATCTACCTTGCCCGGTGTTATTGCCTGCACCTCTTCATAGATTGGCTTTGCAAATTTCAGACTCGCTTCGTCTGCTCTGAATACCATGCACATGGTTCCGTTGCCGCCGCCTGCATTGGTGTGGATTGGCATGTGAAGATCTGCGCCCCATTCGTTGCTCTCGTTGATGCTCTCCATCATATCCTGAAGCTTCGGCGCTTTCTTCACCTCAAAGCCGCAGCGTTCAAGCGCTGTCTTTGCGGCGTCTGCAATACGGTTGCACTGGTCGCATTCGTTTGTATTGCCGTATGAATAAAGGTTGCCGTACTGGTTGGAGGGGCTGAGATATATCTTTGCCACAGAAGATCTGACAGTGATCTTGCAGCTCGCTTCCTTACCGTTGTACAGTCGTACCGTTACCCATGCAACACCCTGTCCTACAGCTGTAAAGCCTGCTGTCCAGTTGGTCTTTGTCATTTTGATGACCTTGCTGTTGCTTGTGCGCCATGTACGAACTGCCGCTGCTGTACTTGAGGGGATGATGCATGAAAGCGTTCCTGTATCCCCTACCTTCATGGTCATTGTCTTTTCGCTTACGGCTACGCTTGCAGGCTCGGGCTTGACATAAACCATACAGCTGTCGCTTGCGCCGTTATCAAGCTTTACGCTGACTGCTGCTGAGCCTTTTCTTACACCTGTGAAGCCTGCTGTCCAGTTGGTTCTTGTCATTTTGACGACCGAATTATTACTGCTGCTGTAAGTCCTGCTGACCGCCGCCGTACCATTGGGAACGGTGGCGCCCAGTGTGCAGTTCTCCCCAAGACCTACAGAAATGGCTGACTGATTCATCTTTACAGAGCCGGCGCTGTCCTTAACCGTTATCTTACAGCTTGCCTCCTTACCGTTATAAAGGCGTACCGTTACATATGCCGTACCCTTTCTTACCGCGGTAAAGCCTGCTGTCCAGTTGGTCTTTGTCATTTTTACAACATTGCTGTTGCTTGAACGGTATGTCCTTGCCGCAGATGCTGAGCCGTCCGGAATTACTGCGCTGAGCTGGTATGTATCGCCTACTCCCATAGATACTGCGGAATTATTCATCTTCACAGACAAGGGCATATATTTTACTGTAACATTACAGCTTGCCCTTTTGCCGTTTGAGGATAAAGCTGTTATTGTAGCCGTTCCGTTTCTCAGACCGATGATCTTTCCATCGGTAACGCTTACAACTGTGGGATTTGAGCTTGACCAGATTATCTTCCTGTCTGATGCGTCGATGGGATAGACCGAAGCGTGAAGATCATAGCTCTCATCGCAGCCTATAGATATATTTGTCTTATCTATAGTCACAGCTTCAACCTCAACGCTCTGTTCAGAATCAGATACAAATGCAAGCCCATATTCATTTGCAAAGGTCTCAGCAGCCGAGCCTTTTTTGCCGATGATCTTTTCCAGAGCCATATTGCCCTTTCTTGAACGGTCAAAGACAAACAGATCAATATTCATCACGCTCTCAGGAATATATGCCTCTTTCAGCTGCGGACAAGCGCTGAAGCAGGCATATCCGAGGATATACACGCCGTCAGGTATTCTGACCGAGCGCATTGTCTGGTTTTTGAAAAACGCATAATCTCCGATCACTGTCACAGCCTTGCCGTCGATCTCTGACGGGATAACAACCTCTTCCTCCGAGCCTGTATACTTTGTCAGCATGACCGTGCCGTCATCTCTCAGGCTGTACTCATAATTTCCGCTTTTCAGACTATCAGCAGCATTTGCGGTGATACTGATATTATTGCTTTCCCCGGACACTGCGCCTGCCGCCGCTGCTCCGGCGAACACCATCACGGCGCAAACAGAGACTGCAATCATTTTTTTCAGCGGTTTAAAAATCTTTTGCATAGTACCCCTCCGTTTATTCTCTTTTTTCTCCGGTATGTGAAGGTGATTTTTTCCTTTTTTCTATTATCTTCACAACATCTCTTCCTTTTCGTATTCCGACAGTCTTGTTTTACAAAATTGTAAGATATTTTTGTTAAACATTCACAAATTTTATATCACCAATTCCTGTTCGAGAACACTAACGATACAATTCTATCATCATTTCCCCAATTTGTCAACCGCCGCCGGGCAGCGTCGACGCTGCACCCAAAATCGCGGGGCAGGTCTGACAATGCTTTACTTTCGTTCCCGCGTGTTGTAGTTGGGTGGTAGAGGGGAACAAATATTTTCTGAGCCGTCTCCTACAAAAACTCCCAGAAATATTATATACGAACGGCAGCGTCGACGCCGGCGTGCCGCCGGAGTCATGTTCGCGGGGGGAGGTCTGACAATGCTTTACTTTTGTTCCCGCGTGTTATTCTTGGGTGGGACAGCCCCAATTATCATTTCAGATAGTTTATCCGATTAATCTTTATATCCGTTTATTTCATAAAGAATCTATGCTTTCAAACTGCTCCTTCGCCTT
This sequence comes from uncultured Eubacteriales bacterium, assembly GCA_900319255.1. Lineage (GTDB taxonomy): Bacteria > Bacillota > Clostridia > Oscillospirales > Acutalibacteraceae > UBA1213. The sequence continues at coordinate 333 of ONNU01000372.1, read as the reverse complement.
TGTGATATCTTTCTTTTTGGATCCGGGGTAATCGTACACGGCAAGAGCCTTTTTATAAACGGATTCATTATACTCCATCCGGAGCCTGTCCCTTATGCACTGGGTATAGCCCTGCACCTCAGCCTTGATATCATCATTACCATAGCGCATGATACGCTGATAATTATTCTTTTCGTCAAAAAGCCTCGGATAGTCTTTCAGATCCTCCCGGTTCTTTACCATAAGCTCCACCATCAGCTTTCCCAGATCCTGAGCCTGCAGATATGAAAATTCCTCCGGCAGCTCATAGGGGCTGATATTCAGATAGCACGGAATAAGCGCCCTGTCCTTTTT
>ONNU01000175.1 GCA_900319255.1 uncultured Eubacteriales bacterium | reverse complement strand
TAAAACTCCGCCTAAAACACCGAGAACGCCTGTGGCTATCTCATATACAACATTTGAAGCGCCGTTCGCAAGAGCATCGCTGAGAAGCTGGGTCGTACCGTAAAAAGAAACGCCCGCAGCAGCCCAGACAAGAGCAATAACAGATTCACATATCATAGCGCCGTAGAAAACCTTTCTACCTACTTTTTCGGTTTTAATACATTTTGCTATCATGGGAGATTGTGTAGCATGAAATCCGGAAACAGCACCGCAGGCAACAGTTATGAACATATATGGCCATACAGGTGTTCCCTTTGGATGAAGATTCTGCAGGGATATCTCCGGTATCGTATATTTCCCTCCGGAGAAGATAATTCCGCCGATAACAGCGGCTGCCATTATTATAAGAAGTACACCGAATACAGGATACAGTTTTCCGATAAGCTTATCTATCGGGAGAAGTGTCGCAAGAAGATAATAGACAAGTATTACTATTGCCCAGAACGTGCCGTTCATCCAGTCTGGGGTCAGGTTATCAAGAAGTCCTGCCGGGCTGGTGACAAAAACCGTTCCGCAGAGAACCAGAAGCACTACTGAAAAAACACGCATTATCCACTTTACAGCCTTGCCGATATATGTACCTGACAGCTCTGCGATAGATGCGCCCTTATGCCGGCAGCTTATCATACCGCTCATATAATCATGAACAGCGCCTCCCAGAATCGAACCGAATACTATCCACAGAAACACAACAGGTCCGAATACTGCGCCCATCAGCGCTCCGAAAATAGGTCCTGTTCCGGCAATATTCAGTAGCTGCACAAGAAAAGCCTTCCATGTTTTCATGGGAACACAGTCAACACCATCATTTATTGCAATTGCCGGTGTTTTTCTGTCATCAGGCGCAAATACCTTTTCCACCAGTTTTCCATAAACAAAAAAACCGATAAGCAGAACAACAAACGAAATAACGAGCGAAATCATTTATTACCGATCCTTTCATATTTATTTTTTGATTTCACGCATTATTATCAGCACTCATACTGTCTCACAGAAAAAATATTAAGAAAGGATGGGTACTGACAATATATAAGGCTTCAGCATTCCTATCAGTTGATAAGAAAGCGAATAACCATAATGCCCTATTTGAATAATTCTCTCCGGATGCATAAATCACCCAAAATAATCAACCATTTAATTGTTTATCAAGACAATTATAACAATTTATTTGGCTTTTGTCTATATTATACTTCTATTAAAAATGGTGAAAAACAGGCACGAAGCTTCGGAATCGAAACTGTCGTGCCTGTTATTCTGTATTGATCCGTCAGAAATGAAAATCAGTCTGCTTTTCTTTTTTATCTGCGGGATCTTCTTTTTATAAGTATGATAGATGCTCCTGCGCTTATGAGAGCTGTGAGGAAGGTGAATATCAGCAGGCTGTTTTCACCTGTGTATGGAGTATTGGTTTCAGTTGTTACTGTATCAGTGGTTGTATTTGCGCCTGACGATGTGCTGTTCTTCACTACTGCAAAGCTTACAGGTTCTGCGACATTGAATGATGCCTTGCCGTCTGAAATGCTGTCGGGCTTTATAAGCTGCGCATCGCCCTTACTGTCGATAATAACAATTTCTGCATCCTCGCCGTCAACAGGAACCGTTACCGTCACACCTCCGCACCAAAGCTCAGAGGGCACATAATTGCCGATGCTATCCTGACAGCTGACATTATATGCGGATAAAAGTGTCTTTGCAGGTGCTGCGCTCTGGAGTGTTGAATAAAGCTCATCATCTGCTGCAACAGCCTCATATGATACATTCAATGCGCTGTGCATCATGCCTTTCAGAGTGATACCGCTTGCGGTCTTGATCTGTCTGTTTACGAGATAGCCGTTTTCAATGACCGGATAGCCGCGGTTAAGATAGGTCTTTCCTGCAGCAATCTGCTTCCAGCTGACATTTTCATTTTCTGTGACATTATTAAGTCTGCTGACAAACTGCGGTGTCATCATCTCGGAATTTTTAATCATTATGTTTGTGCTGTTTAATTTGACCTTTGAATCAGGATCAATAGCAGGAATACTGTTTACATCTGAATAGAATACGTTATTTACAGCTTCTGAAAAGTTATTTACTGCGATATTTCCAAGCTTTGTGCTGACTCCGCCGGTCTCCTTGCCGGAATTATACGAGCTTTCAATGGTTCCATGATTTTCGCCGGTCAGTCCGCCGCACAATTCAACAATACTGGAATCTGCCCCTACCGGACCGTTATTTGCGCATCCGTAGATGTCGCCGTAATTGACACATACTAATCCGCCGCATTTATCGCCTTTGACATATGAGCCGTTTCTTGAGCCTATGATAGTACCGTAATTTTCCGCAGCGATACCTCCGGCGCAGTCACCTCTTATCATGGAGTTAAGATCGGAAATGTGTATCTTTTTGCCGTTTTTGAGATTGACCGTGAGGTTATAATCTACATTAACGCCGCTGATACAATGATCTATCATTCCGTAATTAACCGCAGCGATACCGCCGGATTTAGCGCTCTTTGTGCTGAAGCTGCTGTTAATGACCACAAGATCCTTGACAAGACCGCCCTCTCCTATCACGCCGAACAGTCCGCCGTTATCGGGTAAAGCCATATCCAGACCGACTACAATATAGCCCTTGCCGTCAAAGGTACCTGCAAAAGGCTTGCCGTTTGTGCCTATAGGAAGCGTCCAGGCTGCATTATCCGGAGCCATGATATTATTTTCCAGCCATACATCAGCCTTGCCGTAATTCTGATAGTCATTGCTTACGTTTTCTGCAAATTCCACAAGCTCCTCGTATGTCGAAATGCCTATCTTCCTGACATCAAAATCAGTCTTTGCAAATGTGGGGGTCACAAGAATATTTTCTCCGAACGCTGAAAGATCTGACGTTGAATAAACAAATTCCGCAGAATCCGCATTCACATCCTCATCGACAAATACTTTTCCTGTATCCTGACCGACGATCCTGATATGTGTGGGATGATAGTTTTCGCTGTAAACGAATCTACCCTTGAGCTCGTTTTTATCCGACGGGAAAATTACATAGTCCTTATTGTATGTTTCTGTGGGATATTCCATCAATTCGATATAGGCTTCTGCTTCGCCGTTACTGTCATACTCGAAGGCGCTGCTGTCAACAGCTGCAATGAAGCCCTCCCCTGTTTCGCCGCTTATTGTGACGTTGGTCGCGGGCATTACAAAGCTGAACGAATAAATGATCTCATCGCCGTCAATTATAATATCTGACGCTTTGTTATAATCTATTTCATTGCCGCTGTTGTCTATAATGCTGAGCTGTGTAAGGCAGCTACCCTTCGGCGCTTTTACATAGAAATTAACTTTTTCGTTTTCTTCAAAGACAGCTTCAGTAATACTGCTGTTCATATCAAATGATGCTGTGCCGCCTGTGAAGCTGCCTATTGACGCGGTATGCCTGGTGGCGGATTCATATGCTTCACCGCAGACTATCACATTTGACGAGGGCATTGTGAACTTATATGTATAGATCATATTTGTTCCGTCCTGTACGGGATTGCCTGCTGATGTTACATCGCATTGATCACCGTTGTTATCAACAGCTATGATATCTGTCTTATCACATTCTGCGGGAGCTGTCAGATAGAATGTGACCTCATCTCCGGGTTTGAATCTTTTTTTTGTTTCAGCTGAGCTTATATCAAAGGAAGCTGAGCAGTTTGTGAAGTCATCGAGAGTGACCTTCGGATCGTTTGGTGTAAATGTGGGTATGACCATGACATCCTCGCCGAAGGGCATAAATTCAGTTGTCATAAGCTGGTTTATCAGCATGAAGGTATCTCCGGAGGATTTATTGCTGACATCCTTGTCATAAAATACCGTTCCGGTAGACTGACCAACGACCTTCATGTGGGATGGATAATAGTCATCGTCAAATATATATCTTCCGTATACGGTATTATACATACTTGAAACTAAGATAGGTTCATCATAGAAGGTCTTGGTATTGTAATCCTCAAGCTGTATATATGCCTTGAGAGCATTATTGGAATCATAAATAAACTTGCTCGTGTCCATTGATATGGTTATGCCTGGTTCCGCAGCTCCGGTTACTATGACATCCCGGGTATAATTCATATAAAAATCAAAGACATAGACCGTTTCATTTCCTTCTTTATGCTCTGAAACATAGAACGGATATCCCATCTCTTTTCCGTTTTTATCAACGATTTTCAGATCTGATGGAATATATCCCTCAGGACATTTCATATAAAAATATACCATTTCGCCGTATCTGTAATTTTTAGTTTTTACCATTTTATTTTTATCCAGTGATGCGACGCTGTTCTGTATATCGCCAATGGATACAGACTGTACATTCTCGGGCATATAAAGTATAAATTCTGATTCAGAATAGGGCATTGCATATTTTACATGATATGTACCGTCACTGTCAGGGGTCATATTTTCAAAATCTGAGCGCCCTGCAATTGTGATCTGACCGCCGGCTGATAATAAATCAAGCTCGTCAGGAACACTGCCTCTGCCGTTTATGGCTATGTCAAGTATTTTGCCGCTTTCGGTATTCATTGAATTTCCGGCGGTTACGGATTTTCCGTCACTTGCCGTGATCTTGATATCGGCTACGGCATTCCTGAAAACAGTGGCTGTTACCTTCTGCTTAAAAGTGCTGCTCTTATTGGAAAGAATAATGCTGAAGCCGTAATTGGTCTTATTATTTTTGAAATCACCGGAACCGGTGTCAAGAACATCATCTTTCCATCCGTCCTTGATAGTTACCTTTCCTCCGGTAAAGAGCTTTGAACCATCCAAAACCTTATATTCTGTATAAGCTGTTATAGCAGGCGCCCAACTTGTACGCTTGTAGGTCGGGGTCAGATAAAACAACTTTGTGAAGCCGTCCTGACTGGTTCCGGATTTCATCTTAGGTAAATAGGGACCTGTTCCGCCAAGATAACCGTCAACGCTGCTGCCTGAAAGCGCAAAGTAATTCGTATCAAACAGCGGCGCAATTTCAGCAAGCTCAGGATCATTGATAACACGGTAGGTATTTACCCCGTCTGACATTTCCTTCATGTAATTTACATAGTCACAGCTCTCTGTATGTACATCCGCGTCAAGTCTTATATCGATCTTGTGATCCAGCGCCTGGACTGCAAGGGCTTCATTGGGATTCTTGAACTGTGACGGATCAAGGATATAGTATACTTTGTTTCCGCTTTGAGTATGGGTCATTACACGGTTGAATATCATGATCGACCCGCAGTATTTACTTTTGCTGATATTGGATTCGTCCTGGATCTTGTATCCTAAAACACCATAATCCCTGACTTCCTGCTTGAAATCCAGCTCTGATACATAATCCTTGACATTAAGAGCTACCTTGCAGGCATCCTCAGGTCTCATATAGTCATTGAGACTGAGATTGATCTTTCCCAGACCATCCACCGGCATCTTAGCATCAAGCATCTTTCCGATAAGAGAGTTAACACATGAGTCACCGCTTGTCATCAGCTCGTAGAATGAGCGCTGATATCCGAGATAACCCTGATACTGGTCGCTGTTTTCTCCGAATTTATCCTTCAGATATTCGCCCTGCTGATAAAGATATTCATTATACATCATCTCAACCAGCATAATATACATTATCTGCTTCTCCATTACAGCGTGCAGATACTTATACTGCTGATGGCTGAACGGATAAGCCTTATATGCAAACTGAGAAGCAAGGAGCGCTAAGGAATCTGATACAAGGGGATCATAATTAAGACCAGCTGCAAGATCAGATATCAGGTTTGAGAATTTCGTATTTACGGTGCCCTGCTCAAACATGATCTCCTTGAGCTTTTCTGTATTATTGCTTTCAACAGGGATCTCGCCGGGATACATTCCTGAATATGCTGCTATGAGTGAATCCATATCCTGATTCAGGGTCTGTGCATCGGCGCCGCCTACAGCATCGCTGAGATAATGCTTATATTTTGAAAGTGCGTTCGTTGCCTGATAGTACTTTATTACATTATCGACAGAGCTTGTCCATTTTGCATCTACTCTGCCTCTTGCAGTTATTATCTCGTCCTTGGCAAGAACTGAACCCAGAACAGCAAAGCTTTCTGTCATTTCCTCTTCGATCTCATCAAGCTCAGCAAGGATCTCTTCGCACAGCTCCTTAAGCTCTTCGATAGCGACCTCCTCCGCGCTCATAAAGCACCATGATTCGATCAGAGAAAATGCCTTCTCTACATCTTCGTTGCCGGTGGACTCGCCAAGCCAGTCAAGCCCCATGCAGCAAAGACGCATTCCATCCTCGATCAGCTGATCTACAGCCTTTTCTGCGATGGGATTTGCTGATACGCTGACATTTCCGACAATGACCATGGGTACGATCATGCATAATGTCAGCAGCAAACTGATGCCTGCGCGTAGTATCCTATGCAGCCTGCTTTTACTGCGTTTCATTTTTGTAGCATGCATATCATCACGTCCTTTTTTAGAGTTATACAGTTATAATATATAAAAACGAATTATAATTTTCAATACTTTAGGGACAAATGGTTGTTTTTAGGGACGAATGGTTATTTATTTCTTACTGATTTTGGTATATAATTGTATATATATTATCGTGGAGGTGTGCCCTCTTGAAAAATGTAAAAAATAATGCTATCTTCGTTTTCTATACCGCTTTGCTGGGTATGATCGTCGGTCTGATAATCTGGACGTTTCTTAAAATAATGAATTTAGGGATCGAATTTTTATGGAATTATCTCCCCTCACAGATCAGCTTCCCGTTTTATACTGTCTGCGTATGCACCGCCGGCGGTCTTATCATCGGATTGTGGAAAAAGAAAACCGGAGATTATCCGGAGGAGCTTACGGTCGTACTTGGTACCGTCAAAAAGACTGGTCGTTATCCTTACACTAATGTGTTTTCGATCATCCTTTCAGCTTTGCTCCCTCTTATCATCGGCGCAAGCATCGGTCCTGAGGCAGGTCTCACGGGTGTTATTGCCGGGCTTTGTACATGGGTCGGCGATAAGCTTAAGCGCTACAAAAAGGAAAGTGATGAGCTGGCAGCGATCGGTCTCAGCGCTACGCTCGGTACGATATTCCGCTCTCCGATGTTCGGCTTTATGGAGCCTATCGAATCCGACAAGGATACAGTCCTTCCCAAAACCTCAAAGATCGTTCTTTACATAACAGCAATACTCAGCTCTTTGGGTGTATTCATCTTTCTGAACAGGCTTACCGGCTCATCGGTCAGTATGGAGGCTATGGCATTTAACGGTATGCAGCCGGTTCAGTATCTCTATGCAATACCGCTTGCCCTTATCGGCATCGTCGGGGGTTATCTCTTCTTTTTCTTCAAGAGGATCACGGTTACATTGGAAAGCAAGCTTAAAAAGTTTGTTATCATCCGCGGAGTATGCGGCGGATTGCTGCTGGGTATTTCCGGAACATTTCTTCCCCTTACCATGTTCTCCGGTGAGCATCAGATCAGTATTGTTATGGAAACAGCAAAAAACATCGGTATTGTGATGCTTCTGGTTATCGCTGTGACAAAGCTGCTGCTTACAAATATATGTATCGACACCGGTCTCAAGGGCGGACATTTCTTCCCCATCATATTCTGCGGTATATGCATCGGCTGCGCTATGAGTATGCTCTTTGGCATTGATCCGGTATTCAGCTGCGCTGTTGTAACGACAGCTCTTGTAGGTCATACGCTAAAAAAGCCCATGGCAACCGTTTTGCTTCTGATGATCGTATTCCCGATAAGGCTTATCCCCATCATGCTTTTTGCCGCAGCTGCCGCTAAGCTTATCCCTACACCCGGTTTCCTGCTGACTGAGGAACATGAGAAATAAGCAGATAACAGAAATTTATGAACCCATAACTATTCAGAAAGCAGCGGGTTGGCTGATGCTTACCCGCTGCTTTTAAGCTTATACCCGAATCCGTGAAATTCAACGGTGAAAATATAAAAAACTACTGTATTTATGAGCGATTTTATTCATTGGTCAGAATTATCATATTCACCGAAAGGATGCATTTTCAGATGAGCTTTAAACCCTCAAAAATACCAAATCTTAGCTGCTGAAGCCAGGCTATACTACAGGGGATACAGAAAGGAGATTTCCACCCTTTGACCCGCCAAAGCAGAAAAACTAATAACGCATGACACAAGGCATTAAAGTGGAACAGAGGATTCTCCTTTTCCTCCCGCAGCAGAAATGTCAGTTTCACGGATTCAGGTCTTATACTAATTTCTGAAAAATATACACTCGTGCCGGACTTTCTGATCAGCCGGCTTGAGAAAAATTTGTTCCCCCCCTACTATCCAAACTAAAACACGCGAGAGCGAAAAATGCATTGTCAGACCTTCCCCCGCGATTTTGGGTGCAGCGTCGACACTGCCGGCTAAGTGTAAAATAATAGTTGACAAAAAAACTATCGCATACCGACAAAAAATGCAGCCAATAGAACAATCTTACAATCGCGAGGGAAAAGGCTTGCATGGTCATAACTT
>ONNU01000309.1 GCA_900319255.1 uncultured Eubacteriales bacterium | reverse complement strand
CGTGATCCCCCGGCGTGCCGCCGGTGTCGTGATCGCGGGTCAGGTCTGACAATGCGTTACTTTCGCCCCCGGGAGTTAAAGTCGGATGAAATGCGGGAATGTGATTTTACCTTCTCAATCATCCGATTTATGCATAAAAAGTATATTTTGTAAAGCTCCGGACAATCCCGTATCTTAGTCAACAAAGCGTGGCTTGCCACGGGGGTTAAGGAAAGGGGTTTCCACCTTTTGACTCACCAAAGCAGAAATACGAACAAAGTATGACTCATGGCAATAAAGCAGAACAGCGGAACCTCTTTTCCACCCACATCATGTTCGTCAGCTTCACGGATTCAGAAAAAACAAAAACAGGAGCTGTCCGTTTGATAAGACAGTCCTGCTTCATCCGAAGGATTTTATAAAATCATCTATGTCATTTATTATCCGTTCGGTATTGCTTTCGTATTTGTTGTATTCGGTCTTGCGCGCTATCTCAATGTATTCGTATAGCTTGTCACAGTTCTTGCATTCGCAGATCAGATTTGAATTTCTGAATTCCTTGATAAGCTGGAGCTGATGATCGTCAACGTGCTCGCCGTATTTTGCAAGCCTTGCGACTGCGATCACCTTTTTGTCCTTTTTGAGCGCCCCCACAATAGCGCCTGTGCCGCCGTGAGTGATGATAAGGTCGCTCTTTTTCTGCATCTCCATGAACTCTTCCCTGTCAAGGAAAGCCTTGTATTCATAATTCTGCGGTATATAATTACTGTAACCGATCTGGGCAAATACCTTGTCCTTTATCTTTCCCTCAGCCACCTGTTGATCAACAGCCTTGAGAAGCCTGTTGAACTGGAGCTGCTGAGAACCCAGGGTTATAAAAATCATATAATGCATTCTCCTTCTGTCAGTCTCCGATGCCCGATACGGTCAGTAGATGCCCCCCAGACATACTGCGTCCGGGAATATCTCAAGCATTGACTCCCACTGAACATAAAATCTGTCGGCATACTTGTACATCAGCTTACCGGTCTTTGTCGGAGAGGAGACCTTTGCAAAGCTTTCGATATAAACAAGCTTTTTCTTGTGAAGCTTTGCAATCATGCATATCGGTATCATTGCCATAACGCCAGTGGTTATGACGATATCCGGTTTTTCCTTTGAGTAAAGCGAGATCGCCCTGAACAGGTTGCCTATCATTTTAAAGATGAAAAGCTTATCCTTCCGGTTGACCTGCTTCATATAATACATTCTTTTGCCCTCTACAGATGTATCATAAAGGGTCTGCTCTGTCACGATAAAGCTATCGTATTTATCCATAAGCGGTCTGAGCATCAGAAGCTGCTCATAATGACCTCCGCTTGAAGCGGCAAAGCATATCTTCATATTTTCCTTAGATTTCATATATACATTCCTGTCTTGTAAATCATTCGGCGCAGCTGCCGGAGCTTTCCGCCCCCCTCTGCATCCGCATGAGCTTATAAACACACATCTAATATTATAAGTCACCCACCTTTTTTAGTCAACAAATCAAACGCATTTCCTTTATTTTCTACTAATCCGATATAATGACATATATTACAGATTTTAAATTTATACAAAATAATAATTCCATTCACCGTGATATTCATTTATTTCACATTTGTTTTACAATATCTTCTCTTATTCATCAATCAGCGTTCCTTTATTTTTCCGCAGACAAAATCTGCGGTATCTGTCAGCTGCTCATTCAGGGTTATTTCAGCCTCGCCGTCACCCTTTTGCAGTCCGTATGCGCCGAAATATGAATGACAGCCCCCCTCTATCACCAGCTCGCTGGTATCCTCCGGAAGAAGCGAACGATATTGCCTGTACGCATCCGCGCTCAGCACCTTGTCACAGCTTCCGTATACAGATACAGCCTTCAGTCCGCAGCTGCTGAGATCCTTTTCTGTATATGCAGCCAGCAGTACAACGCCCTCCAGCTTATCATGATTTGCAAAGGCATATTCCGCTGCACAATAACCTCCAAGAGAATGCCCGCCGATATACCAGTGCTTTATCTCAGGATGAGCGCTTATGATGCTGTCCGCCTTGTTCTGTCCGAGAAATGCAAGGTAACAGGGCATTTCAACATTGAAGCATTTCACGCCCCTGTCAGCCATTTTCGTAAGCAGCGGCGAATATGCATTGCTTTCCACCATAGCGCCGGGATAGAATATAAAGCCCCAGTCAGAGCCTTCCTGCGGAGAAAACACCGTCACCCCCTCCGCCTCACTGCTCTGGGAAACGGCAGTATCCCCTGCTGTGAGATCAGCGATAAGCATATCATCCGCCCTGTACCGATCTGTAACGAAAAGCAGAAACGACGCAAATATCAGCGCCACACATCCGAATATCCCGTAAAAGATCAATATAAACTTTTTCATCGTAACACGCTCCATGATAAATCCGGAATCAGGAAAGCACTTCATTTCTGATTCCTGATTCAATTCCACTTTCCAAATTCCAGATTCCAAATTTTAACTAACCACTATATAATATTTCCCCGGCAGAAAGAGGTTACTTTTTGCCGGGGGAAGGATATGCGCTCAGGGAGCGTATGCTACGATTATTTCTGTGACCTTGTCATTCTCAAAATAGAACTCCAGGCTGTTTCTTCCGTCGCCTGTCTGATATACTGCTATGAAATCATCGGAGGAGGATGCTTTGCCGTATGCGCTTTCGACTTCAGCCTTTGAGCTGCCTACTGCGATGTTTCTGGAGGTGTATACGCCTGCGCCCCTGATATCAAAGTTGTATACCTTTTCAACGCCGCCCTCTGTCAGGCTCTGGGCGTCAAATGCGCTGTAATGATAGATCTTGTCATCAGGCGCATCCATTGAAAGACAGCTCGGTACTGACTCTACGCTGGATGCATTTCCGAATGCGTTTATCATGTCCTCTGCCTTTGTCATAAGTCCGATGGTATTTCCATTGAAGCTTACTGTAAGATCCTGTGTGCTGAACGCTCCGTACGGGGGCAGCTCCTGAGGCTTGGGCTCCTCTGCGGGCTGCTCCTGGGGCTGCTCCTGGGGCTGCTCCTGAGCCTGGGGCTGCTCTACCGGTACCTCCTGAGTGGTGATGATCACCTGTGTCTGTGAAGGCTCTTCGGAAGCCTGGCTTTCCTGAACTGCTGAAACCTGCGGCGCCGCTGCTGATGATTCAGCCTTGCTGGACGGCTCAGCCTGCTTGCTTTCCTGAGCGGAGCTTTCAGCCTTTGAGCTTTCCTGCTTGCTGCTTTCCTCTGCGGAGCTTTCTGCCTCTGAGCTTTCCTCCTCGCTGCTTTCCTCTGCGGAGCTTTCTGCAATGGATACCTGACCCTTTGATTCTTCCTTGTTGTCATTTCCGCCGCAGCCTGCAAATGTCAGTGTCATGCAGGCAAGAAGCGCAACTGCTATTATCTTTTTCATTTTTTATCTACCTCTTTCTTTTCGATCCTGAAATATGGTTTTGCCGTTGTTTCAATGCGGAATGCCGCTTAGTCTGATACAATCACCGAAGCCTGTATTTTTCCGGCTTCATTTCCGCAGCCTTTGATAAGGGCTGTAAAGCCGTAATCGGATTTTTCAGCCACCTTCAGTCTTTCGGTGTCGGTTATAGGGAATGCTTCATAATATGACTCGCCCGTTTCTGTTGAAAGCTTCACTATGAGCTTTGAGGAAGGCTTTACCGCGTTGCTGTCAAGCAGACCGTATATTCTCAGGTCGCCGCTGTCATTTTCTGCAGCGATCTTATTTTTTCCGCCGTTTTTCAGTTCTGTGCCGCCGTGCTTTTCAGCAGCCGGCGCATAAAGCAGCGGTACGGTATCGGTAATGCTGTCAAGCTTTCTCTCGACCATCTCATATACAACATCGTCATATTTTGTATCTGCGCGAAGGTCGATACTTCTGGAGCGGGTGATATATGCGTTCCTGTAATTGCTCACAAGGAACGGAAGCATTGCTCTGCAAAAGGAATCTCTGGAAACATAAACGCTTCCCTTTCCCTTTGCATTCATTGTACGGATAATTGAGTCGTTTTTTTCAAGATCGCTCTGAAGCTCAGCCATAAGCTCATCATTTGGTTTATCAGACCTTGGCTGCATGAAGCGGATATCCGAAATGTCGATATCAAAATAATACTGACTGCATTCCGGAACTGCCGCAGGGTAAACTATCTTTGCGATATCTCCCTGCCAGTCGCTTCTTACAGTGCAGCCGACTCCGGAAAAGGTCTCATGCCTGCCCGGCAGAGAATTTATTATTGCATTATATCCGTAAAGTGCGCCCAATCCGTTCCAATGGGTATCCCCCGTCAGATACAGAAATGCTCCGTCCTGTTTTTTCCCGAGCATTTCATCCCTCAGGCTCACATAGTTTATTTTATCATCTTTTAAATATTTTTCAAGTACCGTAAGATTATTTTTATCCGACTTCTTATAACCTGCCGGCAAATATTCCGGATATATCTGCGCCTTGTCGGGGGCTACGGTAAATACAAAGTTCATACCCTTTTCAGTAACGCATTTCTGCATTATCCTTATGGTCTCCGATACATTATGGAGCGCGCGGTCGCTGTACATCACTCCGATATATTCATCCATGCTTTCTCCTGTAAAAAGCCATCCGCTGCTGCCGGTGATAACATTATTATTTTTTTTGCCAAGCACAGCACCAGAAAGCATATTCTGCGCTGTTATCACCTGTGGACGGAAAGGTATGGAGCTTGTAAAGAACTTATCAAATTCTGTTCCGATATTTTTATTTATCTTTCCTTCATCTGTTATCAGCGCCGGCATCTGCTGAGTTTCCTCCTTGCCGATGGTTTCGGGAGCAGGAAACAGAAGTGTTGCTCCCAGCGGGATGCAGCACAGGGCAATGAATACCGCTGTATATATGATACCAATTGATTTTTTCATCTGCCGCACCTCCTCAGAATCTGAAATAAATAAACGGATTATAGCTTGCCGTAAAGAGATTCATCACGCAAAGCACAAAAAGCGCAAGGGTCACTCCCGAGCCTATATATTCGCTGAGGGCAGCCTTATTTGCCGCTCTGAGCTTTTCGCTGATGCGTCTGACGATATCCGTAGAGAAGATCACAGCAAACACAAGGGTAATTATTGCGTAGGGTGTAAACGCAAGGGAAAACACATTGCTGCTGAGGATATACTCCCCGCCGAAGTTTGCAAACATTCCCGCAATATAACCGCAGGCATCCCCGATGCTTTCAGCGCGGAAGAATACAAATGCAAACATCGCCACAAGTATAACATATATATGTGAGATAATGCTCCCGGCAGGGTTCTTTCTGTATTTATCCTTTACAAAGAAGATCACCCCGTACTGCTCCAGCATCAGGAACAGACCGTGAAGCAGACCCCAGACAATGAATGTCAGATTTGCTCCATGCCACAGACCCGTCAGGAAAAATACAATGATCTTATTGATGCTTGTTCTGAGCTTTCCCTTACGGTTGCCCCCCAGCGGGATATATACATATTCCTTGAACCATGTGGAAACGGAGATATTCCATCTTCTCCAGAAGCTCTGCATTGAATCCGAGGAATAGGGATAATTGAAATTCTCCTTGAATTCAAAGCCGAACATCTTTCCAAGACCTATCGCCATATCGCTGTAGCCGCTGAAATCAAAGAAGATCTGCATCATATAGGCAGCCGCTCCGATCCACAGCGCTCCTGCGCTCATTTCTGACGAGGGGGAATTGAAGGCTGTGTCTGCGATCTCGCCCATGGTATTGGCAATAAGCATCTTCTTTGCAAGACCGTAGATAAAGCGTCTTATTCCCAATGTGGTTTTTTCTATGGTTATCTCTCTTTTTCTTATCTGCTCCGCAAGGTCGGAATATTTTACGATAGGTCCGGCTATCAGCTGAGGGAACAGGGAAATGTACAGAAAGATATTGAGTATATTCCTTTCCTTCAGCTCCGGCTGTTTATATACGTCAATGACATAGGACATAGCCTGGAATGTGAAAAAGGATATTCCCACCGGCAGGGCTATCTGGGGCACAGGTATGCCAAGACCGGTTATATCATTGACAAGCGATGCGCTGAAGCTGAGATATTTGAATACATACAGCATCAGCAGATTGAATATCACCGAAAGCGTCAGCAGGAGCTTTTTATGCCTGCCGTCCATGCCAAGTCCGAAAAGATAATTGGCTATGATGGAAAGTATCATCAGCAGAACTGCCTTCGGCTCGCCGTATGCATAAAAGAAAAGGCTTGCTATTATCAGAATTATATTTCTTACTTTCAGATTCCTGCACACAAGATACAATATGTATGTCACCGGCAGAAAAATAAAAAGAAAGACTGTTGAACTAAAAACCATCTGAACCTCCGAGGGTGTTTATTTGTTACCTGGATCCGTGAAACTGACATTTCCACTGGGCGCGGAAAAAATAATCCGCTGCTCCACTTTAATGCCCTGAGTTATGCTTTTTTGGTATTTCTGCTTTGGTGGATCAAAAGGTGGAAACCACAAAAGGTTCCCCCTTTTGCAATTTCCTTTCCTTATCCCCTGAGATAGCCAGGCTTCAGCAGCTAAGATTCAGTACATTGCTAATCTTAAAATGCACCCTTTTGATGAATATGATAATTCCGGTTAATGTATAAAAACACTCATGAATACAGTAGTTTTTATGTTTTGCCG
>ONNU01000400.1 GCA_900319255.1 uncultured Eubacteriales bacterium | reverse complement strand
GGAAAGCCGGAGGTCAGGGCATGGACTATAAAGAAGGGCACAAAGGCTCCCCAGGCTGCCGGAAAGATACACACAGATTTTGAAAGAGGCTTTATACGCGCAGAGGTAGTTGCCTTTGATGATCTTATGGAATGCGGCTCCATGGCTGCGGCAAAGGAAAAGGGTCTTGTCAGAAGCGAGGGCAAGGACTATGTAATGAAGGACGGAGATATCGTTCTTTTCAGATTTAATGTATAATTGAACAGCATCGGGCCGCCGCACCCGCAATTATCTTAGCGTGTGTTTATACAAAGCGGAGATGCTCTCCCAAAAAGCTTGCCCCCCCGAGCGGAAGATTTGCTCGGGGGGCTGTTTTTATCTATCCACAATCAACTGTTAAATTGGTGTTATGATGATACATTCAAATCAATACTATAACTTGGAGCAATTGTATTTACTATCATTTCATATGCTTGCCTCATTTTGTCAGTGCAGTAATTATGCTGGTTTGCGTATTCTCTGATATTATAATGAGCGTTATCAGGATAACCGTAGGTCAGCATTTTTCTCTTTCTGTCAACTCATAATCCATATCATTGTACGCCTTACAAATCATCATTATTATGTCACTGTATTTATCAAAATCCTGTCTGTAATCCCATATCTCATCCGAGTAGTCGAAGTAATCATGCGCAGGCTTTTCAGGCATAAGGGATATATCACCATATCTGTCGTTTATAAACTTAGCGATCATATTATCATCGCACGGGGTCTTATAAAATACTCCCTGCATTTCCAGATCATGGTACAATTCCTCCGTTACTTCGTCCTTATTGAGAGCTTCAAATCTGTAACCATGCTTCTATAGAATAATTCTTTTGCCGCCGGCAGGACAGTGCCGCTGTGCAGTATAGCCGTTTTTGATACGATGCTCCGCTTTCTTTATTATACAGGATTTTCACAGATCTGTTTATGTATATGCGTGCCGCCGGTGTTATGATCGCAGGGCAGGTACGACAAGGCTTTAACATCGTTTCATATATAGGAACAGCCGAAACGTGAAAAAGTTGCAGGTTTTGAAAAAAATTTAAAATATTTTAATTTTATGCAGACCTTTTTTCTGAAAGCCTGCAATTATATTAGTGAAAGCACGGGAAAAAGAAAAACAAAAAAGTTAAAAATTTTTTCCGGCGCGGACCTTTTCCGGAACAGGACGCAATTATATAATTGGAAGTAAAAAATATTGAGCAGCTCCGCTGCAGTAAGGGATCAGTCATGAATGATAACGAGCTTTTACAAGGGCTGAAGAACCATGAAGAGTCGGCGATAGAAGAAATAATGGAGCGTTATACACCCTATGTTTCGACGATAATATATAATCTGTCAAGGGGAAAGCTGAGTACGCCCGATATTGAGGAAACAGCGGCTGATGTGTTCTTTACCATATGGAAGTCACCCGAAAAAATCGAAGAGGGATCGCTCAAGGGCTTTATCGCCGCAGTTGCGAAAAACAAAGCCAAGGAAACGATCCGCAGAGTCAAGCCAAAGGACAATATCGTGGATATAGATGATGTTGTGCTGGCGGATGAGTACACACTGCAGGATAACATGGATAATCAGGTACTGCAGCAGGATCTGAAACAGGCGCTCGACCAGTTCGGGGAGCCGGACAGGGAAATAGTGATACGATACTATTACTACTACCAGACAGCGCCGAAGATCGCAGAGCTTCTCGATCTCAAATTAGAAGCTGTCAAATCAAAAATAAAAAGGGCAAGGGCTAAGCTTAAAACCTTCCTCAAGGAAAGGGGCTACCAAAAATGAAAACTAACAATATCTTTGATAAAATGACAAACGAAAACGAGATAAACGAGCAGACGGTAACAGTAGAAACAGGCGTAAGCACAGAAAGAGTAAAGGAGCTGTTTGGAGAGATGGTTATGTACAACGGTAAAACAAAGTCAGCAAAAAAGAGAGGCATCAAGAAGGTATTTACAGTAGTAGCAGCAGCAGTCGCTGCAACACTGGTTCTCGGCACAGTAACAGCAGGCGCAACAGGAAGCTTCAACGGTGTTTTTGGTCAGATGTTCTCAGGCGAGGCAGCAGACGGAATGTTCTCCGGCGGCAATGTTCAGATAAGCAGCGATATCGTTGATGTTGACTTCAAGGGTATTGCAGGCGATAACGAAGAGATGATCGGCAAAATGGTGCTGACAAAGAAGGACGGCTCACAGTTCTTTGAGGGCGACAAGGACGAATATTTCATCTGGGCTCCCGAAGACGAGGAAAACATCGAAGCGCAGGTCACCTGCACAAAATCTCTTGCTGACCAGATCTCCTCAAAGCTTTTCTATCACGCTGCATCCGGACAGGGCAACATGATGTACGATTTCATTGACAACTCCTCCATCGAGGCGATCTTCAGCTACAACGATACAGAATTCAATATCATCGGCGAAACACTCTCCATCCAGGACGATCATATAAACCTCTATCATATCGACAAGGTACTCATGACATGGGACGAGCAGAGAAAGTTCATTGATGAGCACAGCGATGAAAACGATCCCTTCTGGGATGGCGATGATACCTTCGCTGAAAAGATCGGTAAGCTCAATAATGTAAAGCTCGGCGAAAATCAGCTTGTAAACCTTGACAGCAACGGCAGCATTTCAGTTCTCACAAAAACCAGAATTGATATCGGACTTGACGTTTCCGTAAAGCTCAACTACAAGGATACCACAAGAAGCTTCAATGAAGCAGCAGGCATCAAGACCACCTACAGCGGCTGCGATGTTACAGTAAAATCACTTGAGGTACGTCCCTTCTCAGTAAGACTGGTAGTAGAATATCCCACAACCGATCTCAACGAGCTCACCAAGCTCTGGGAAAGCCAGGATCCCGAAGCAAAGAACCTTATCACAGTTACTCTCAAAAACGGTCAGTCCTACTCCAGCGATCAGACACCTGGATTCGGCAGCGACAACACCGAGCGCATGACCTTCCACTTCGATTACGGTAAGGTAGTAATGGATCCCTCACAGGTAACAAAGATCGTATACAACGGAACAACACTTTATGAAGCTTGATCTCCCCATCATCTGCCGCAATATTGCAGCACAAGTGACAGCGCATCAAAAAAGATACATTAAAAATTATAAGCCGGTGAATGGTTGGATTCACCGGCTTTATTCTTTTTCTCTATCCGTCCGTCATTTTCTCGCTTTGCTTATCAATATCCGTCATTTCAGGTATGCGTATTCCTGCGTCCCTCACCAGAAGCTTTATTATATTGTAGGCTTTTCCGTTTACAGCCATCATTTCCATACAGACGTTTCCTTATTCCCAGATACCCTTGCATCTGATGCCTGATTCAAGTGCAAGCTTTTCCAGACGTCTTATCTCGGCGTCCTCAAGATGCACGCCCATTCCCTTGCCCAGCGCTCTTGCGTGCTCCGGCTTGGTCAGACCAACGATAGGGATAACTCCCTGCGCTATCGTCCATGCGACGGGTATCTGTGAGGGATCCACGTCATATTTCACGCCCAGATGTCTTATATAATCAATAAGCGGCTGTATCCTTCTGAATTTTCTTGCGGTAAAGGTAGCGCCTCTCATAGAAAGGGGCGGGAAACGGTTTTCGCTGTCATAATGTCCCGAAAGCGCGCCCTGTTCAAGTATCATATAGCCGAAGAAAAGGATATTATTATTCCTGCAGTAGGTGAGCATTGCTTTTTCACGCTTCATCGAAAGCAGGCTGTAATGATTCTGTACCGCTGCAAGACGGCTGCCGTTTTCACGAAGGACGATATCAGCAAGCCTTATCTCTGAAACATTGGCATTTGATATACCGATGCTTTTGATAAGCCCCTCCTTTTGCAGCTGGGCAAGCTCCTTCATATTCTGCTCGATATTTTTCGGCAGATGCAGCCAGTATATATCAATGCTGTCCGTGCCAAGTCTTGCCAGGCTTTCATTGACTGCAAGACGGTTTTCACCGCTTCTGTATTTTCTTGAGGGGAAGTGCTTTGTTGAGATCACAACATCCTTATTTCTGATAAGACCTCCCAGCAGCGACTCAGAGCTGCCTGCGCCGTATGCCTCAGCCGTATCCCAGAAGTAAAAGCCATGCGCAAAGGCAGTTTCAAAGGTTTCTGTAAGCTGTTCGGTAGTATAGCGGTTACCGAAAACGATTCTGCCGCCGTTCTGACCGTGACCCCATGCCCACGTCCCGATCATACAGGTTTTCATTTCTTTTCCATTGAGTATATATCTCATAATTTATCCTCCTTGTATAATATTTATGATTCTGAACGAACAAAATGATTATATACTATTTTACCACGATTTCCCCCGCAATACAAGCATGCACTGCCGCCGGCGTGCCGCCGGTGTCATGATCGCGCCGGCGTGCCGCCGGTGTCATGATCGCGCCGGCGTGCCGCCGGTGTCATGTTCGCGCCGGCGTGCCGCCGGTGTCATGTTCGCGCCGGCGTGCCGCCGGTGTCATGTTCGCGTTGTAAGTTATGACCATGCAAGGCTTTTTTCTCGCGATTGTAAGATTGTTCTATTGGCTGCATTTTTTGTCGGTATGCGATAGTTTTTTGCCAACTATTATTTTACACTTAGCGGCGTGCCGCCGGTGTCATGATCGCGTTGTAAGTTATTACCATGCAAGGCTTTTTTCTCGCGATTGTAAGATTGTTCTATTGGCTGCATTTTTTTGTCGGTATGCGATAGTTTTTTGCCAACTATTATTTTACACTTAGCGGCGTGCCGCCGGTGTCATGAT
>ONNU01000173.1 GCA_900319255.1 uncultured Eubacteriales bacterium | reverse complement strand
GTTCAATTACTGGAGAGGCTTCTGCCGTGACTGGCTTTACTCTCTCGGTCTTAAAGAGGAAAATATCAGACTTCGTGACCATGACCCGGAGGAGCTTTGCTTCTATTCAAAGGCTACTACTGACTTTGAATATATGTTCCCCTTCGGCTGGGGCGAGCTCTGGGGCGTTGCTGACAGAACCGACTATGACCTGACTCAGCATATCAATACAAGCGGCAAGGGTCTTGAATATTTCGATCCTGCTACAAATAAAAAGTACATCCCCTATGTAATCGAGCCTTCACTGGGTGTTGAAAGACTGTTCCTTGCAGTTATGACCGAGGCTTATGACGAGGAAAAGATCGACGAAAAGGACAGCAGAACCGTTCTGCATTTCCATCCGGCTCTTGCGCCCTTCAAGGCTGCAGTTCTTCCCCTTTCCAAGAAGCTTGGCGAGCAGGCTGAAAAGGTATTTGAGATGCTCAGCGAACAGTTCATGGTAGATTATGACGATGCAGGCTCTATCGGTAAGCGTTACCGCCGTCAGGATGAGATCGGTACTCCTATGTGCATAACCTTTGACTTTGACAGTCTTGAGGATAACTGTGTAACTGTCCGTGACAGAGATACAATGGCTCAGGAAAGGATCTCTATCGACAAGCTTATGGATTATGTAGCTGAAAAAGTAAAATTCTGATCCTCAGCGGGCGGTATCATGCCGCCCGCATTTTGTTGTTTTCCCGGTCTTTTTGACATATTTATGAATAATTAGCATTGAAAACTTGCAGAAAATGTTGACATGGTTTTTATTTGGTTATATAATATTAGTATGCTTCTATGCAGATATGTATAATTATTGAAAGGAAGTCCTTATTATGGCAAAGAAAAACATAGATTGGGCGAATCTTTCATTCGGCTATATCAAAACTGATAAAAGATTCGTTTCAAACTATTCAGACGGAAAATGGGATGAGGGCGCGATCATCGAGGACGATATGATCACTATGAGCGAATGCGCCTGCGTTCTTCAGTATGCTCAGACAATTTTTGAGGGTCTGAAGGCTTATACCACCGAGGATGGCAGAATAGTTATCTTCCGCCCCGATCTTAACGCTGAAAGACTTGCTAATTCGGCAAGAAGAATGGAAATGCCTGTTTTCCCCGAAGATAAATTCGTTGATGCAGTTGTTCAGACTGTAAAGGCTAACGCTGATTATGTCCCCCCCTACGGCACAGGCGCTACTCTTTATGTAAGACCCTATATGTTCGGCATCAACCCTGTTATCGGCGTAAAGCCCGCTGACGATTTCCAGTTCAGAGTATTCACCACTCCTGTTGGTCCCTATTTCAAGGGCGGCGCAAAGCCTATCGTTATCAAGATCAGCGATTTCGACAGAGCTGCTCCTCACGGCACAGGCAATATCAAAGCAGGTCTTAACTATGCAATGAGCCTCCACGCTATCGTTACAGCTCATGAAGAAGGCTTTGCTGAGAATATGTATCTTGACGCAAGATCAAGAACAAAGGTCGAAGAGACCGGCGGCGCTAACTTCCTCTTTGTCACAAAGGACAACAAGATCGTTACTCCCAAATCTGACAGCATCCTTCCCTCTATCACAAGACGTTCTCTTATGTATGTTGCCAAGGAATATCTTGGTCTTGAGGTTGAGGAAAGAGAAGTTTACAAGGATGAGCTTAAAGACTTTGCTGAATGCGGTCTTTGCGGTACTGCAGCAGTTATCTCTCCGGTGGGCAAGATCAATGACCACGGCGAGGAGATCTGCTTCCCCAGCGGTATGGAGGAAATGGGTCCCACAACAAAGAAGCTTTATGATACCCTTACAGGTATCCAGATGGGCAGACTTGAAGCTCCCGAGGGCTGGATCAAGGTCATCGAGTGATCCTGACCGCTGAAGGATACTGTATAAAATTTTAAAGATACGGCCGGCGGCATAATATCCGCCGGTCTTTTTCTATATATGTGACGAATTATATATTTTTGTGATTTTAAGGATAAATTTCGTAATTTTTTTAAAAAATTTGTTTACTTATACCATTCCGTTATGCTATAATAGTAACGTAATGCAGAGGCACGATAACAACCGGACTGATGCCATGTTCCTGTTGTTACTGCTAACGAAAAAACGGAGGTAAAAAACTATGGCAAAACTTATCAGTGAATTCAAGGAATTTGTAATGCGCGGAAATGTTATGGATCTTGCAGTCGGTGTTATCATCGGCGGCGCTTTCGGCTCGATCGTTACCTCGCTTTGTAACGATATCATCCTGCCGGGCGTAAGCTGGCTGATCGCAACTATCACAGGTCAGAGTTTCACAGATGCTGACGGTAATCTCGACTTCTCGAAAATGACATCCTGTCTTAACGTGGGACCTATCAATTTAGGACAGTTTGTCGCTGCGATCATCAATTTCCTTATCATGGCTATCATCATCTTCGCTATGGTAAAGGCTGTAAACAAGCTTATGTCTATTCCTAAGGCATTAAAGAAAACGGAGGAGGAAGCTCCTACAACAAAGGAATGCCCCTTCTGCTGCAACGAGATAGATATAAAGGCTACACGCTGCCCCTTCTGTACATCAGAGCTTACTGAGATCGCTGAAGAAGCGCTCAAGGAAGAGAAAAAAGCGTAATATCCGGAAACAATACCTTACAAAAAGAGCTGTCCTCCGCAGGGCAGCTCTTTTAATTATGTATTATAATTTAAAATCATCAGCAGTAAAGCGCTGCAATGACGGAAGAACTCTGGGCTCTCGTTTCAGCGGGTCATACTCATATTTCCTGCATACCTTATCCTCGGACGGCAGACCATATCTGCATACCGAAGCTCCGCCCTTTCTGTTTACACAATAACGACAATATTCACATTTCGGCTCAATATTCTTTCCGAAAAGCTTTTTCAGAGACATTGCTACTCCCCTATCCTTCATTGAAAATATTTCCGGTTCTCAGTCTTATATGCAAGTCACTGAGGAATCAAATCAAAAAAACAAAAACTTGCTTCTCAGATATTTATTATACAATAAAACCGCCTCAAATAAAAGTCCTTTGGATAAATTTATTATTTTTATTATTCTCTTTACAAACGGTATATTATTTAGTACAATTGTATTATTGCCCGGCTAATATACGCCGTTTCTTGAAGGAATATTTTTTGTGAGGTAATCGAAATGGTTTATAAAAGTAAAAATACGGATCTTGAATTTGTGGACGGAGTCGGATTTCTCAGATTCCCTGTGCTGAAAAAACTCGGGTTTATCAATCACGCCTTTTCCACCCGCATCGGCGGTGTCAGCAAGGGCGAATTCAAATCAATGAATCTCAATTATAAAAGAGGCGACGATCCGGATAAGGTCACGGAAAATTACCGTATTTTCTGCAAGGCTGCCGGCTTTGAATTTGACACTCTTGTCAGCTCTTCACAGGATCACAATACCTTCGTCCGCAGGGTCACAAAGGCTGACTGCGGTATCGGCATCACCAGACCCCATGATATACAAAGCGTTGACGCTCTTATCACCGATGAACCAGGGGTCACTCTTGTAACTCATTACGCTGACTGCACTCCCCTGCTTTTTGCAGATCCTGAAAAAAAGGTCATCGGTCTCGCTCATGCAGGCTGGAGAGGTACTGTGGGAAAGATCG
>ONNU01000168.1 GCA_900319255.1 uncultured Eubacteriales bacterium | reverse complement strand
CTCGCGTGTTATACCTGGATGAAATGGGGAAACAAAAATCCCCAAAGCCAGCTCCATATCAAAGTCCCAGAAATATTTTACACGAACGGCGGCACGCCGGAATTTATAGTTGGCAATAAAAACACTTTCGCAGACCGACAAAAAATGCCGCCAATAGAACAACCTTACAATCGCGAGAAAAAAGTTTTGCATGGTCATAACTTACAACGCGAACATGACACCGGCGGCACGCCGGTTGCTGCCTATTGATTTATACCTGACAGATGTAGTATAATTAGTGTATGTAAAAGGATCGGACGGATCATGCTATCCGGATCCGGACTTGATAATTGCGACGGTATAGAACCATGGATCAATTAATATAATAAAGATAATGGAGTGATCACAATGAAACTTAAAAGATTATCAGCATTGCTTATCAGTACGCTGCTTGTTGTTTCTTTTGCAGGATGCGGAGGTAACGATAAGCAGAGCAGCGAAGGCTCGGAAAATACCGCTTCTCAGACAGATGAAAGCGCTGAGGAAAGCAGCGAGGTGCAGATGCCTGCGCTGGACACTGACCCGGAGGCTAAAAAGACCATCGAGGAAAAAATTGATATCTCAAAGCTTGGTGAACTGAGCAGATTTGCTGTACAGATGTTTGAAAACAAGACCCTGAAGGTCAAATTTGATGTTGAGCAGATCTCTGACGACAGCGAAAGCAGCTCGGATTCCGGCTCGTCTGTGGATCTTTCCACGCTTTCTGATGAAATAACCGTAGGCATAACCAGAAACGCAGATAATGATTACCGTCTGAAGCTGGATCTCGGACTTTTCTCACTTGATATCCTGAACAATAAGGACGGAGTTTATTCTGTCAACAGAAAGACCAGATCTTATTTCGTTATCACTGACAAGAGCAAGGAAAGCTCTGCTGAGAATTCGGAAAGCTCAAAGGAAAAGGCTGAGAAGGCTGTGGATAAGATAAATGACGTTACAGGCGGAGCGCTGGAGGGTCTTGATATTGATTCGATGCTGAATGATCCCCCGAAAACGGAATGGACCTTCAACGGCAGCTCAAAGGAAAGCTACAAGAATGAGGATTACCAGTGTGAAAGCTACACTGTGAAATCTGATAAGAGCCTCATCATGGACACATCCTCAGACAGCAGCAAGGATAAGGATAAAAAGGACGCTGACAAGGATAAGGACAAGGGCGCAACAGCTCAGGTCAAGGTATATTTCGGCGACGACAATATGATGAAGCTTATCCATATCGAGGGCGAGACAAAGAAATATGATCTTATCATCAAGGAGCTGACTCTGGAGATCGACGAAAGCGAGCTTTCTATCCCCGCAGAATATGAGCTTAACGAGGAAAGCAGCATGATCGACCTTTCAGCATTGGGACTGTGATGATCTGCGCAGACAGGGGACAGGAAAAAATTTAATATGATCTGCGCGAAGGCGCAAAAAAAGCCGGTGAACTGAGTGTCATCGGCTTTTAAATACTTTCGATAAAGCAGTCACGGCTGCACTTGATCCGAAAGTCCGTTTGCGATCTCGATTATCCGCATCAGCCTGTGATTCACGCCGGATCGGCTGATGGGGCTGCTGAGAGCCTCGCCAAGCTCCCGGAGATTATATTCGGGGTTTTCAAGCCGGAGCGCAGCAAGCTCCCTGAGATCATCGCTGAGATATTCAAGTCCCCGGAGCTTTTCAATTTTTCTTATTGCCGCCACCTGTTTTGCAGAGGCAAGGGCGGTTTTATTGCTGTTGGCTGTTTCGGAATTGATCTGGCGGTTGACCTTGTTGCGGACGGATTTATATATCCTGCGCTGCATGATCTCAAGCGCAGACATAGGCGCGCCCATATAGGTCAGCATATCGGCAATGGTATCGCTTTCCTTGATATAGACGATATAGCTGCCCTTGCGCCTGACAGAGCCGGGTTCGCCTTTTACAAGCCCGGTCTCGCTGATAACACGGCTGAGATCCGCCGCAAGCTTCATATGTGTGACCGAAAATTCAAGATGATAATCCTTTTCCGGATCGGTGACATTTCCGCATACAAGAAAAGCTCCCCTCAGAAACGGCGCAAGACAGTCCTCCTCATCAATATTTGAACGGTTGACACGCAGATTGAGAGCATCCCGGGAATGCCCGAAAAGCTCAAATATTCTTTCGCAGTCGCCTGTATCGGGAATATTGATATTGTACATCCTCCCGTCGCCGCCTTTTCTTGTCAGGGTGACGTTTGTATCCACTATTGCGGAGGTGAATGAGGATATACATTCAGAATAGAATGCGGCAGCATCATGGCATTCGGTGGTGAGGGCTATTCTTGATGCTGAAAATGACTTTGAAAAAAGCGCCATGCCATAGGTGACTGCCCTCATCTGGTCATCACCGTCTATCGGAGCGGTACATAATTCTTTTTTTGTATCCTTTGAAAATGACATTGCAATGACCTCTTGTTCTGACAGACGCTCAGCTTTGCTTTATCTGTTTGTCAGTGTTTGTTGATATCCCTGTGATGTACGATAGTGCGCTGACCGTCATCAAGAAGATGCTTGTACAGCACTCTTGTAAGCGTAACGGAGCGGTGCTTTCCTCCGGTGCAGCCGACAGCTATTACAAGCTGGCTTTTGCCCTCCGAACGGTAAAGAGGAAGCGAAAAATCCACCAGATCCAGCATTCTTTCAGCATAGCCCTTTGACTGCTCGAACTGCATGACATAATCGAACACACAGCTGTCAAGACCGGTGTGGGGCTTCAGCTCGGGAATATAGAACGGATTCGGCAGGCATCTTACGTCAAAGACAAGATCAGCCTCCGCCGGAAGTCCGTATTTGAACCCGAAGGACATACATGTGACCGTAAGCCCGAGAGTGACATTCCCCAGGAAAAGCGCAGTTATTCTTTCCTTGAGCTGGGTATTTGACAGCAGGGAGGTGTCGATGACATAATCAGCCCTTGATTTTACGGGCATGAGAAGCTCCCTTTCCAGCATGACAGCGCCCTCCGTGGAAACAGAGTTTTCACTCAGCGGATGCTTTCTTCTGGTTTCCTTGAAGCGGCGCAGAAGCACATCATCTCTTGCGTCAAGGAAAAGTATCTTATATTTTTTATTTGCTGCCCTGAGCTTATCAAGTGAAGCGAAAAGATCGTCAAAGACATCTCCCGCTCTTATATCAGTCACAACAGCTATTTTTTTCATATGCTCGTCCGATGATTTCTCGCACAGCTCATAGAAAATAGATACCAGCATCGGCGGTATATTATCAACGCAGTAATAGCCGATATCCTCCATGTTTTTCATCGCTACCGATTTGCCTGCACCGGACAATCCTGTAATAATTATAAATTCCATACATCTCTCCCAAGCTTTCCTTTATACCTGCTGCTTTCAGCGGTATTCCATCAGACGAACTTTACTTCACATTCAAGCTCTACGCCTGTTTTTTCCTTTACAACGCTCTGCACCTTGCTGATAAGCTCCTTTACATCAGCGGCGGTTGCCTTGCCGTTGTTGACGATAAAACCGCTGTGCTTGGTGCTGACCTGAGCGTCACCCACGGAAGCGCCCTTAAGTCCGCAATCCTCAATAAGCGCCGCTGCATAATAGCCCTCCGGACGCTTGAAAACGCTTCCTGCGCTGGGGCGGTTGAGGGGCTGCTTTTTCTTGCGCTTCTCCATGGTATCCTGCATAAGATAGAATATCTCATTTTTGTTCTTCGGGCTAAGCTCTAAAGTAACGTCAAGTATAGTCGCTTTTTTATTTGTATATGCGCTGTGACGATAGGAGAAATCATGCTCCCTGCCGCTTAGCTCCTTTATTTTGCCGTCCTCGTCAAGATATCTTGAGGAAACCACTACATCCTTCATTTCGCCGCCGTATGCGCCGGCGTTCATATAAACAGCGCCGCCGATGGAACCGGGGATACCCCATGCAAATTCCATTCCGCCGAGACCCTTGTTCTTTGCAAATACGCATACCTTTGCAAGACTCATTCCTGCGCCGCAGCGGATAGTATTTTCGCCTGTTTTTGCGATCTCTTCAAAATCTCCCCCCAGCTTTATGACAACGCCTCTGATGCCGTCGTCATTTACAAGAAGGTTGGAGCCGAGACCGATAATAAAATATTCAGTACCGCTTTCCACGCAGGCGCTGATGATCTTTTTGAGAGCCTCTTCTGTTCTGACCTCGCAGAAGCAGTCAGCATTACCGCCGATGCGGAAGCTGGTATGAAGGCTCATAGGCTCGTCAAAAAAAGCGTCACATTCTGCTGCTTTGATTATTTCCTTCAATTCATTACTGATCATATTAATCTCCTTTAAATAACAGCTTGTCTTATATTATATTTTACCTAATTCCAGTCATTACAAAATGCTCTGATCTCAGAATTCGATCATCTTTACATCGTTTGCGTCTTCCTCGGGATAGTCAAGTCCCAGAGCGGAGAAAAGCTCTCTTGCGGCATTGTAGCCCATCTTTCTCTGACGGTTGTTCATAGCTGCGACCTCGATGATAACGGCAAGGTTACGTCCGGGCTTTACAGGGATGGTAACGATCGGCAGCTGATTGCCGAGTATCTCTGTCATTTCGCTGTTCATGCCCATTCTGTCATAAACCTTTTTATTATCCCAAAGCTCCAGATTTATGACCATATCTATTTTTTCGGTAAGCTTTACAGAACCCATACCGAAGATCCTTCTTGCATTGATGATACCGATGCCGCGAAGCTCGATAAAATGCCTGATATTTTCCGGAGCCGAACCGATAAGGCTTGTATTTGAGACCTTTCTTATTTCAACAGCATCATCTGCGATAAGACGATGACCTCTTTTGATAAGCTCGATGGCAGTCTCACTTTTTCCGACGCCGCTGTCACCCACCAAAAGCAGACCTTCACCGTATACCTCGACCAGCACGCCGTGTCTTGTGACTCTGGGGGCAAGCTCGATATTGAGCAGATTTACAAGCGCCGCTGATACTGCCGAGGTTGGCTCTGATGTCCTCAGCACAGGGATCTTGTACTTTTCAGCAGCCGACATAAGCTCACCATAGGGGATGATACCTCTTGTAACGATGATAGCGGGGGGCTGCAGCGCAAAAAGTCTGTCTATAACATGAAATCTCTGCTCTGAGCTGAATCTGTTGAGATAGCTGTTCTCTGTATTGCCGAAGAGAATAATTCTGGCGTTGTCAAAGAAGTCAAGGAAGCCTGTAAGCTCCAGACCCGGACGGGTCAGATCCTTTGAAAAGATCTCGATCTTTTCGGGATCGTTGGGCATATACGAAACATCAAGCCCGGTCTCCTTGATCACCTTTGAAAGCTTTACTGAAAATTTCTGTTCCAATTTCTGCACCTGCTTTCTGAATTTATATTGCGGAAATGCCGTCATACCGTAAAGTCCGCCGTCTGCGGCAAGGCAATTCCTGTGTTGTTTATATTTTTCTTTTGCTCAGCTTTTCAGCGTCCCCGTTCGATGGTGATATGGACGTTGAAGGCTTTCTGAGCGTTTGCGTAGACCTTTTCCATACATTTTGCCATATAGGGAAGGTCAAGCCCCTTCAGACTGTGCCTGACTATATATTTCAGCCTGCTTCTTTTTTCCCTGCTGAAATAGGACAGGGTTTTGAGATATTTAACAAGCTCTTTTTCATTTTTGTATGCAAAGCCGTTTACCCCGTCTCTGAACATATCGTAGACGTGCTTTTCCTTGTCCTCACGAAGAAGTACAGGCAGACCGCACGCCATAGCCTCAGCAAAGGACATTGACAGAAGCCCGTCCTCAGCGGAGCTTAAATAGATATCACAGGCTGAAAATATCTCCGGCATAACGCTGTGAGCCACCTGACCGGCAAAATGCACTCTGTCATTGAGATGGAAGCGTGCGCAGAGGCTTTTCAGATATTCGGTCTCCGTGCCGTCGCCGACAATAACAAAATGGATATGATCCTCAAAGGACAGCCTGCGCTTGAAAACATTGATGACATAATCAAGGTTTTTGGCAAGGCTGAGATTTCCGGCAAAGACAGCGACAGTAGCGCTTCTGGAAATACCCAGCTTGTGCCTGATTTTTTTAACGGATTCACTGTTTGAATTTTCGTAATTGAAGCGTTTTTTGTCAGCCGCTACAGGAGTGAGCAGAACCTTTCTTTTTCTTCCGGCGGTACGCAGATAATGAACGGCGCGCTTGTTTGTGGAAGTAACCACCTGAGCATTATCTATCATATCGCAGAAGCGGCGCTTTTCAAAATAGGTCTTTATCCTCCAGACGAAGGGATTTTTGTTTGCATAACGGTCAGCGTAGTTGTCGGTGATGGAAAAGACCACCGGACAGCGT
This sequence comes from uncultured Eubacteriales bacterium, assembly GCA_900319255.1. Taxonomy (GTDB): domain Bacteria; phylum Bacillota; class Clostridia; order Oscillospirales; family Acutalibacteraceae; genus UBA1213. Next base: position 5,470 of record ONNU01000168.1, on the reverse strand, counting down.
ACTCTGTCAGCAATATATATGCCCATATAACCGATCTTTGTATCGGTAAGGATATGCACCACATCCGGCTTGAATTTATCCATAAATTTGCAGACCTGCTCATCATGGATATCCTTGCATTCATAACCGAATCTGTTCCTTGATTTTTTTCCGGTGCAGCGGAGAATACCCCTGCGCACGACAGCCTGATCTGTATGGACAGAGGAGGTAACGATAAGAACCGTATGTCCCCGGCTTTCAAGTCCTTTTTTGAGGATCTGCGCGTAGGTTGAGATACCGCTGATATTGGGAGACAGCACCTCCGTGAAAATTGCAATCTTCATAACCTTCACCGTGATTTTTTTCTTTCCTTAAAATATGATCACCGGGCAGTTTTGCTGGAGCCAGCCAAAATAAAATATCTGATACTGCAAAAGAGAATGAAACGAAAATACCCGGCATAAGAGTGCTGAAAAAACCGCAAAATAAGGGGAACAGATCAGAAACAGCACTCAAAAAATATCTGTTCAGTATTGCCAATGACTATTATAACATAAATTACAACAAAATAAAACTATTTAAGAAAAAATTGTTTGCTCCGCCGCATACTGCAAATAAAAAGACAAACAGCACAGGGAGAAACCCCTGCGCTGTCTGTCAAAAGGAATAAAAAGAAAAAAGGAAAAAGGAAAGAAAAGAAATAATCAAAATTAATGATCTGAAACTCAGGAACATTTTCAGATAGTAACGATTTTTGTATCATAGTAACCTCTTTTCCTGAGCCCGTATATATATTACACCAAAAAATACCATTTGTCAAGTGTTTTTTATCAAAAAAATCCACTTTTTCCATTCTTTTTCTGAATTATTCCCTTAGTGAAAGAAAATGAATAATAGTTCAAAGATTTAAGCTCAAAGTTCAAAGCCCAAAGCCCAAAGCGAGAAGTCTGAGCTTTATTCTTTGAACTCTGAACTGCCGGCGGCACTGAGTGTAAAAATATAGTTGGCGACAGAGATACTATCACACACCGAAAAAATGCAGCCATAGAAAATCTTACAATCGCGAGGAAAAAGCCTTGCATGGTCATAACTTACAACGGGAACATGACACCGGCGGCACGCCGGCGCGAACATGACACCGGCGGCACGCCGGCGCCAAGTTTTGTTTGACTTATGGGAAAAAATGTTATATTATAATTGTAGAGTATTTTAATATGCTTTGTGAGATGCAGCGGTCTGGTCAGGACGTGGAAGGACTGAGCTGCGAAAGGCATAAATCAATTGTTTCCGACAGGAGAACTGTCATATGAGGATCGGTATTTCAACGGGTTGTCTGTATCCGGAGCTTACTGAAAAATCCCTGAAACTGCTTTCAGACGGGGGCTTTGGATTGTTTGAGATCTTTTTCAATACTTTTTCGGAGCTGGAGCCTGATTATCTTGACCGGCTTGCTGCGTGCTGTGAAAATGCGCAGATCATATCGCTTCACCCGTTTACCTCTGTGTTTGAATCTTACCTTCTTTTTTCCGGATATGAAAGACGCTTCCATGACGGACTGAGAATGTATGATATGTATTTCCGGACAGCACAGAGACTGGGCGCTGATTTTGTGGTACTCCACGGGATGCAGACAAGCTTTTCGTCTATCAGTACCCAGGAATATTGCAGACGATTTGTTATGCTTTCGGAGGAGGCTGAAAAATTCGGCGTGACCTTCCTGCAGGAAAATGTCTACAGGCATATGGCAGGAGATATCGGTTTTATCAGACAGATGAAAGAGCTTTCCGGCGGACACGCCGCCTTCGCTCTTGATACAAAACAGGCAAGACGCTGCGGCTTTGACCCATGTGAGCTTGCATATGAAATGGGCAGCGGTCTTAAACATGTGCATATCAGCGATTGCTCGGGCGATGACCATTGCCTGCTTCCGGGAAAGGGCGATTTCGATTTCAGACGCTTTTTTGATGTTCTCGGAGATATCGGCTACAGCGGTGATGCGGTCATCGAGGTCTACGGCAAAAAAGCTGAGGATATACCCTTGCTTCTTGAGGCGAAGGAGTACCTTGAAAAAATTCTGGCGATGAAGTGAGTTTAGAAAATAAAGTGTGATATAAGGATAAAAAGATGGACTGTAAAATGAAGGAGGGTCAATCATGAGATGTCCATATTGCGGATGTTCGGAAAGTAAGGTCGTTGATTCAAGACCTACAGATGAGGGCGAAAGAATAAGAAGAAGGCGTGAATGCTTTAACTGCGCCAAAAGATTTACTACATATGAGATCGTTGAAAATACCCCGATCATGGTAGTCAAGCGCGATAATTCAAGAGAACCCTTCAGCCGTGAGAAGCTTACCAACGGACTTCTGCGCGCCTGCGAGAAAAGACCTATTTCCCTTGATCAGATAGATGAGGTCATTGACAAGGTGGAATCAAAGATCTACGGCAGTATGGAAAGAGAGATATCCTCAAAAAAGGTGGGAGAGCTTACCCTTGAATTTCTCAAGGATCTTGATGAGGTGGCATATGTGCGCTTTGCTTCGGTTTACAGACAGTTCAAGGATATACATTCCTTTATGAGCGAGCTGGAAAAAATGCTCCAGGAAAAATAAATATTGACGACCGCCGCAGAATAGCTTGCCCTTATTCTGTCAGGCGGCTGTTATTTTATCATAGCAGGAGGAATCATTATGATAATAGATACCCATGTCCATATCGGCAGGATACTTAATTTCAATATGAAAAAAAGCGATGTTCTCTATTCAATGGAAAAATACGGGATAAGATATTCCATAGTCTCAGATGTCAGGGCGACTGAATTTGACCATCAGCAGAGAAGACTTCCTTCGGTATTGCAGACGCCTCAGATAAAATGCCTGAGGGAAACTGTGGATTTTGCCAATAAATACCCTGATAAGATCGGCGCAGCGCTGTGGATGAAGCCCTATAGCGAGACTCCGGATCAGCAGATCTATGATCTTATCGAGGAAAACAGAAGCGTTGTAAAGGCGCTGAAATTCCATCCCTTCCATTCAAAGTATCCCTTTGACGGCGAAAGGGTGCAGGCTTATATGGATATAGCAAGACATTTTTCACTGCCTGTGGAGGTTCATACCGGCGGCTCAGATAACGCTTCATGCCGGAGGGTCTATAATATGGCAGAGAAAAATCCGGATATAAATTTCATTATGGTGCATATGGGTCTGGGCAGCGATAATAAAGAGGCGATAAGGCTTATCGGAGAGCTGCCGAATCTTTACGGGGATACCACATGGGTGCAGATGAAAAGCACAATGGAATTTATCGAGAAAAACGGCGATGAAAAAATAATGTTCGGAAGCGACAGCCCCATTGACGGCAAGGATACCTATCTCCATAATAAAAGAGGCGACCGCTCGATTTATCAGGATTATTTTCATGTGCTTCCCTCGCTGATACCGGAGGAAAGCTATGAAAAGCTGATGTGGAAAAACGCCGCGCGTGTTTTTTCTCTGGATATTCCATAAGACGAGTACGGGAATAAGCTGAATAATTCCGGCAAAGCGCCGGGAAGGGAGCAGTATATGGAAACCAAAAAATCAAAAAAGGGTATTGTTGCGCTGATAATCATAGGAATACTTATCGTTGCTTCAATTGCGCTGGTAATATACAGAGCAGGCACAAGACGCTCGGTAAACGGCATACCTGACCCGGCGCAGACACAGCATCTGGATGATACAGCCTTTCGCATTGATGATTATAATATAGTCATAACCTATCTGTATGATTATGATATCGAGGGGCTTGTGGTCAGCACAAAGGATTATATAAGCTTTGATATCGGTGATAAGCTTTCCCAGAGAGATTTCGGTCTTGCATGGGGCGCAGTTGCGGAATATAACGGACTGATCGACTTCCACTGGAGCCAGAGCGGACGTTTCCTGTATCATAAGATAGATTCAGGCGCAGAAATTGATAAGGTGGGCGGAGCTGCCTATTTCAACGAGCATTCCTCGAATAACCACATTATTCCGGCAAATGATGATGTTAAATGGAAGATGTGGCTGGTCAGAAAGGGAGACCATATCAGAATGAAGGGATACCTTGTAAATGTAGACGGAGCGAAAATGAACGGATCCGGGACATTGACATGGCATTCAAGCACGAACCGTACAGATACAGGGGATGGAGCGTGTGAGGTCGTTTATGTGACAAGCATAGAGTGGCTTGATTGATTTGTAGATTCGATCTGCGGAACCCGAAAACCTTTTTCAACCCGGATTACCTGAAAAACTTAATAAAAAAAATAAAAGCCGATGAACCACAAAGCTCATCGACTTTTTTGCATATTTAAAGATCCGCAGCGGAAAGATCAATCAGAATTTTTCTTATCCTTGTCCGCCGTTTTGCGCTGTTTTTTTACGATGCGGTATAAATTGGGGTTTTCCGGGTCAAGCATGATATCAATAGACTGCCCCATACGGTAAACAGGCTTTTCCGTGCCGATATTGTACATATCCCTGTAAAGCTTGCCCTTGTAGGTATATTCAACCTCGGGATAATACAAAGGCTGGCTGTTGTAGTCCTTGTCGGAATATTCGTAGGGGTCACGCTGCTTGACATCAATAACGGTCGCCTTTACAGGAATGGTATATTTTTTCTTGTCGGAGCTTTCACCTGTTGCAGTTCTGATGATGTAATAGAGTACGGCGATAAAAATAATAGTAGGTAGTAGTGTTATGATAAATGGCAGAATTTCAAAACCCATCATTCTTCTCCTTTCCGTCCGGCAAAAAGCCATGCCTTGAATCGACCGGCGAACCGCAGGAATAACACCCTGCCAACACATAGCGTACAGCTGTATATCCCTCTGTATTAATCATAATACAAAAGTCGCCTTAATTCAAGCAAAACAGTAAAAATAATTAAAATTTTTTCTTCACTGATCAATATTACCGGCAAAATGACTATCAAAAAAGCCTGCCCGATATGTACAGCTTTGGATTTCTTGCTTTGTGCTTTGAGCTGCCGCCGGCGGCGCTAAGTTTAAACCTGAATCCGTGAGACTGATTTATCCGCTGCTGGCTGGAAAAGGAAATCGGTTGTTCAACTTTCATGCACTAAGTCATACTATTTCGGTTTTTCTGCTTTGGTAAATCAAAAGGTGGAAACCACAAGAGCCGTCCCCCTTGAGTTTTCCCCCTTTTGCAATCCCCTTTCCTTAACCCCCGTGGTAAGCCGGACTTTAATGACTAAGATATAGTATTGTCAGGAGCTTTACAAAACTTTCTGATGCAGAAAGCAAAAGTCCGGATTACATCACCACACCGATTTTCCGCGCGTTGGACAGAAAGCAGAAATCCGATAATTTTTTTCCACGTGGAGCGAACCCGGGGGGAGATAAGGAAAAGGGATTTCAAAAGGGGAGACCGGCGTGGCGCCGGAGTCACACTTGTCTTAACGTATGTTGTTGAAATGCTGAACATTCCCAATCAGCCTTTGGAAATTTTTTGTT
>ONNU01000167.1 GCA_900319255.1 uncultured Eubacteriales bacterium | reverse complement strand
TACCATCAAATACATATCCACTATACTCATAAGTATCCGCTGTATTAGCAGTTCCAAGCTCAACATTTCTACGGAAAATGTACAGCCCCGGTGTTAAAGGGGTAAACGTGTCAGCGTCGATTACACAGTTTGCCTCAACATTAAGTTCGGCACTTGTACCACTTGTAGTATTTTTAGAGCCAATAACTGAACCCGCAGCAACAACTTGTTTTTCACCATATTTGTTAGTGATTTCAGTCTGCTGCTCAGTCGTATAAGTCCAAACCGCTCCATTTGGAGCAGAAACAAGATAACCGCCCGCCTGAACGGACTTTACTTCACTGTAATCGTCATCATCAGTATTCGTATTTGTGCCATTCAGTTTTGCATTTGCTCTTTCTGTTGTACTTAACAACTTGTAATAATTATTGTCATCTTTATAGCCAAAACCAATGTCTTTCATTTTATCGCCATCAGTTGTGGCTGTAAAGCCAAGACCTGTTGTGCTATATTTGTCAGTTGGAACAGCAGTAGAAGAATCTACCGGAAGTTTCTTCATAACACTCATTTCGCCTTCGAACCACATTCTAACAAACGCATCAACATTGCCTGTGTTTACAGCACCAACATCCTTATTGATTGCCTGACCCGGAATCCAATTCTCCGGTGACTGGAAATCCTCGGCAATCGTTACGCCATAATCAGCCGTTGCACTTAGTCTGTTGGTAACTTCATCTTTGCTCGTGAACCACGCAAATGAAGCTCGAACAAATATACTGCTATCCCCATTTTAGCCCGATTTAATGCGGTATTTAAGGGTAGTATTTTTCAAAAAGCCGCTTAAATCTCGACAACTAATTTTTGCTTATCTATAATGATACATTATTTCTTCAATGATACATTATTTCTTCCTTTTTGTCAACCTTTTTATAAAAAAATCTGTTGATTATGTATAGTTTTTTGGTGTTACTACTAAACATTTTACACTTATAAATGGTTAAACACTTGGTTGTCTATATCACCGATAATCATAAAACTCAATGTAATCTTTAGCGTACATAATAAAAAAGAGTGCGTTCCGAATCAAGCTATTTCCCTGCTCATTTCAGAACGCATTCTTACTAACCACAATTATTTATGGATTTCCTGTACTACGCTAAACCCGCCCCGAAAAGTAATGGTTATTGTACTCTTGCTTGTCGCCTCTACCCTTGCAATGATTTTGTCGATAATCAAATCGTCAAACTCCGTAAGTGGCTGTATACCTTTTTACACGATCTGCTTTATATTTGTTATTGCTCACACGAATCTGCTAATATTTCTATCATTTGAGAAGGTGTAACTATATACTCACGATTCGGGAAATGCTTTATATTCCCTGTTATAAGATACGCATCATCATTACGCTTTTCCATTACGATTTCATAAAAAACAAGATCGTCCATATCAGGCAGAATCTCGCCCGTTGGGGTAGGTTCTACAGATTTGCCAAATGCTTTTATTATTTTCAGCAATTTATTAATTTTCTCTTCACTAAACTTGAATTTTGGTCTATGCAAAACATCATTATATTCATCAAGAACACTTTGATTGTAAAGTGGAATAATCGTTTTACTTGCAATTGCGTCAACTACTTTGGCTGTTGCAGAATCACGATGTTTTGTCAGGAGTGATGAAATTAATACATTTGTGTCATAAACAGCGTAATACTTCATTCTTTTGATTTCCTCTCAAACCTTGCAGCTGCAATTTCAGCATTAATTTCATCAAGGGTTAACTCAGGAACATCAGCAGCATCATTTCGCAGCCCATCAATTACATTTTGTACTTCTATTTTAGTTAACTGAGCTGTTGGCAATACTGCCGGAAACGGTAATCCACCAACCATTCGGGTTCTTTCCATAAACATACGGAACGCTGTATTCAAATCCATGCCAAGAGCTTCATAAATCGCTACACAGTCTTCACGCAAAGACTTATCACAGCGAAACTGATTTAATACCTGTTCAGCCATAACAGCACCTCCTCGTATTTGCAACCAATACAAATGCATTTAATTTGTATTTATATTGTAGCACAATATTTGAGTTCCGTCAAGTGGATACGAAGTTGTTTTCACGACTAAAATCAAAACTTAAGAGAAATAATTTATATCACAGAGAAAAGCATAATTATCTGCCATCTCTTTTCTATTTGTTTATAATTTCTTGTTTATAATTTCCTGTACTACGCTAAACCCGCCCCGAAAAGTAATGGTTATTGTACTCTTCTTTGTCGCCTCTACCCTTGCGATGATTTTGTCGATAATCAAATCGTCAAACTCCGTAAGCGGCTTCATATCCTTCAAAAGCTCAACCGCCGTATCTGCCTGCAAAAGGCTTCTGCGGTTGTTTTCCTTTTTCTTTTTCAGCTCAATCAATTTCTCTGCGTACTCAGATTCTTCATTATTGAGTGATTTCAGCTCATCGCTCATTTGCTCGAACATACTGCCCGTTACGCTTTCAAGAATGATATCTCTTTGCGATTCTATGTCAGAGAGCTTTTTCATAATCTCGACAATTTTGCTGTCTATGGTCTGCGTTTCGGCTGTTAAGCTCTCCTTGCTTTTGCTTATCGCTTCACGCACCCCGTCCGGCTTTCCGACCAGTGAATTGACAGCTTCAAGAATAGTTCGCTGCAGCACATCTTCGTGATATGACGGTGCCTTGGTACATCTCTTTCTTTTCGGCAGCTTTGTTCCGTCCATTCTGTTCGAGCATCGCCAAACTCCCACCTTCTCACCCTTTGATATCCATGTCGTGCGTTTATAGGCACTTCCACAATGCGGGCATACCATTATTCTCGAAAGACAATATTTCGTGTGATATCTGCCCTTTTCACGAACGCCACGCTTTGCATCGATCTTTCGCTTTTGAAGCTCCAAACGAACCGTATCGTATGTATCTCTGTCTATTATAGCGTCATGGCAGTCCTGAATGTGGTACATGGGCTTTTCTCCGTGATTTTTTGCCCTTTCATGCGTAATGCAGTTTACGGTATAGGTCTTTTGACAAACAGCGTCACCGACATACTTTTCATTCTGCAATATTTGATAAACATGATTACGTGTCCAGTTTGTTGTACCGTCTCTTCGTTTATCTCCGTTCTTGACAAGTTCGTCTGCGATCTCCTGTGACGTATACCCATCGGCGTACATCCTGAAAATCTTCCTGACAATTTCCGCTTCCGATTCAACGATATACGGTTTTCCGTCATCTCCCATGCGATATCCGAGCATGTTGCCGAGCTGATATCTGACCTTGCCTTCACGGAAGGATTTTTCTATTCCCCAAGTTACGTTCTTGCTGATAGATTCGCTTTCGGCCTGTGCAAACGATGCGTATAGGCTTATCGCAAATTCCGATGTCATCGAGCTTGTATTGATGTTTTCCTTTTCAAAAATAACGGTAACACCAAGTGACTTTAGCTCTCTGACAAAATCAAGGCAGTCTACTGTATTACGGGCAAATCTGCTGATACTTTTGCATAAAATAAGGTCGATCCTGTGGCGGCGAGCCATTGTGATCATTTT
>ONNU01000324.1 GCA_900319255.1 uncultured Eubacteriales bacterium | reverse complement strand
TTTCAGGCGCAGCGATCGGCGCAGGTAAAGGTGGTACCGGATATGTCAATACCAATTATGCTTGGGATGAAAGTAAACCAACTATAACTGCGGAAAACAATGGTTACCAGATGAACTTTTGCGGCGCATTGATCGGCTGCGGTCAGGAAGGCTACGCAGATATTAATATTAACGACAGTTTTGTAAACGCGAACGTTACTGAGACAGATATTGATAATGGCGCAGCGATCGGCGCCGGAAAGAATGGACATGCAAAGGTTACTATAAACGGCGGAAATATCATAGCTGAGGGATTACCAGGCATCAACGCAGGCAGCGGTGATAACACAGGTATATATCTGGGATGGGATAGTTTTGATGATGTTATACGTGTTGAGAATTGTATCGGTAATGTTACCCTGATGAAAACATTTAAGAATCTTAGTAATGATAAATTCATTCTTGCCGGTGAGGTTGAAGATTACCGGAGATACCTATGTTTACACATATACCTATACAGTTGTTGAAGCAGCTGCAAAAATAGGGGATAAGCTGTATGCTGAATTCAGAGAGGCTGCGGTGGATTCAATGAACGATCAGACAGTAGTTGTGCTTCTGAAAGATATCGGAACCTACCGGATGACCAGAGATAATGTAGTACTCAAGGTAAATGCAAATGGTCATGCGCTGACAGTTGAACCTCTGGAGGACTGTATTCTGGAAGAATCGACTACTGATACAGTAAAGACATATAAATCCGTCAAGGCGGCTGCAAAGGTAGGGAACACCTGCTATAAGGAAATTGCAGATGCAGTAGCTGCGTGTGTAAATACCGATTATATTCTTTACATCATAAAGTCAATGTATCTATCGCTCAGAAGCGAGTTGATTCAATGACATTCAATGCAATGGATTATGTTGAGACTATCCTTACTGACGACAGCTTTGCGTCAAAATATAAAGCTGAAGAGAATAGTCTGGGGCATGACGGTGCAGAGCGTCTCGGGCAGCTAAGAAACATGGTAAAATCAATGCTTGATTTTGCAGCAAAGGCTCAGATACAGTTTGAACGGAATGTCGATCATCTTGCCAATGCAATGCTGACAAGCAGCGACAGTTCCTCGCCCTATTACTATAATCCCTCAGATGTAACAGCATCGACTATCGGAAATACAGGCGCAAGCGATATGAAAACCGGTCTTTCAGATCTCGGTCTGAGCTATAAGGGCACGAGCATACTGTATCTTTCCGGAACCTCACTGCGTCATTACTTCAAGATAGAAGATGAGGAAAAATTCAATAAGATCAAGACTGTTAAATTCAATAATAAAACAGTGTCCTATTCTACTAAGGGCGAAGAGATCTATTTTGAGCTGACAGACATTCATGCTGCTGATCTTGACAAGCTTATGGCATTGTCTTTTGGAAAAACAGAATATGCTTTTTCGGTACTCGATTATGTAAAAGCTTGTCTGAAATCCACAAAGGTCAGTGACAGCACAAAGGCTCTGGTCAAAGCTACCTATTGTTACAATAAGGATGCAAAGACATATTTTGATCGGTAAGGAGTAAACAAAACGAAAAAAGAACCATATTTATCTACAGAAATGGATATCATCCGTTTTGAAACGGAGGACATAATCACACAAAGCAATACCAGAGATTATGAAGGAGAAAGAATTGGTGAAGATAGCACCAACAATCCTTAAGAGTGATTGAACAGTTTTCCTTATCTGAAACAGTCAGTATGGCACAAAGGAAATCAATAATAAGAAAAGCCGATGAATCATGGGTTCATCGGCTTTTCGCTGGTTCGTGATATTTGTGCTGCGTTATTTTTGGAAAAGGGCAAAAAAATTACGGTACTTTACGCACCGTAAAAATATAAAAGTCCGCCCAACCGTACACCGTTGATAATAACCTGCCTACGAGATAAGCAGGTGGGTACCCTCTCCACAGCTTCATACTCCCTTCGTCCGCACAGGGCGGGAGGTCTGAAGTCCACTGCAGAAGCCGGATTCCCGATTTAAAGGTTGTAGGGTTATTTTTAACGATCAATACGCATCGGGCAGACATTTTAACTAAATTTATTTCCTTCTGTTTGAATTTATTATACAACAACTTTACAGAAAAATCAAGTGGAAAAGACAAATATTTTTTGGAAAGTGTTATTTATTTCCTGGATCCGTGAAGCTCAATGGGGGAAATCAATAAAACATTATATCTATGCGTTTTTACACATCATTCTGACTATCACGATCACCCGGAGGGGTGTTTTTCAGTTCCCTTCTGATCCGCCGGAGCTGACAGCGTTAATAAATTATGACTGCTGCTTAACTTTAGCCGTCCGTAACGGAGAAGTCATTTTCACTGATTCAGATATTATTTGTTCTGCTTTGATACAAGCCCCGCAAATGTCCGCAGAGCCGTTCAAAGACCGAAAACAGGGGAGCCGTCCACCGCGCGAACAGCTCCCGTCAGGTACTTATTCTTCATCCTCAGCTTCTTCAAAAGCTGCGTCGAAGTTCTGCTCGAAGATCTCAACAAGCTCGTCAAGAAGCTCATCGTCGTCGATCTCAGCGAGCTGAGGCTCACCGTCCTCATCCTCTACGGCTTCAAATATCATATAAGTGCTGCCTGCCTCGATATCCTGATCGGGAAGATCGAACTGGGGAGCAAGAGCATAATAATGCCCGTCCTTATAATCTATTTCATCAATGACCTCGAATTCGTACTCATTGCCTTCCTCGTCAACCAGGCTGACAAGATCGGTTTCCGGCAGATCTTCCTCATCGAGGATCTCTTTTTCTTTATCGCTCATAAAAAAACAGCTCCTTTACAGATATTTCGTTGCAAAAACAACATTATAAATTCTATTTTAAACTTATTTTGACAATAAGTCAAGAGTATTTGCAACTAAATTTAAAAATAAATTGATTTAAAAAAGTTCAAAAAAACTATTGACATTTAACAAATATGTGGTATAATAGATTCAAGATAAACAGAAACCGAATACCTTGGCTGCTATTTGGTTTAGGTTGGATCTAATCCACGGAAGGGAGGCATGCTCCAATGGGCGATACAGAACCAGTTATTTCAGCGCTTCGCGCCGGTTGGTGCGAGGTCTTCTGCGGGGATAAGACTTGATGAACCAACTTTAATTTTTGAGCTTCGCTCCAGCCGATCCGCACAGGAGCCATGTGTGCGGCAACCTCTGAGAGCAGCTTCTGATCAAAAGCATTATGCTTGTAGGTTCCCGTGTCTTGACCCGTGGTCAGCTGCCTGATCCGATGGTATTACGGAATGGATCGGGTATGGCAGTATCAGTGAGAACTTACAATTGAATATCTTCCGTGATCGACCAATTATATTTTGTAATCTTCACGGGAGCACTTAACCGCAGGCAATCGGGGATGGCTTCTATAGAGAAGAATTTGCCATAGGCTGAACAGTTATTTGAACCGTTTATCTTTCGGAAGTTCCATACATTACAATGTTTTATGTATCAATGTATGAGCCGGATATTCAGGTTCGGCTATTGAATCAAGCATTAAGGAATGCATAGCTTTCCGATGGTGTGGCACAGTGGGCAGTGCACCGAATGTATTCCGATGATGAATAGGACTTACGCAGGTTTTGCTTATTATATATTCTATAAAGACAGGACTGTTTCCAATGTAATATTCAAGTAATGGTGCGAAGACACATAGAAACTGCCTTTCATAAAAAAATTGCTTTAGGAATGATTCCGATGCCGAATTTATACGTATGACTTTCAGTCATCAGACTTCTCCTATAACAAAGGTCCTCCGACAGAGTGGTTATCTGTCGGAGGACCTTTGTTTTTTTATTTGATTTCAGTTTTTTGCAAGAGCCTGTTCAAGAGCGCAGGCAAGCTGATCGGGGCAGGATGTGCCTCTGCCGTTGCAGTCGATACCCTTGAGCCTTTTGATAACATCCTCAGCCTTCATTCCGACTGTAAGGGAAGAAATACCCTGGGTATTACCGCTGCATCCGCCGTTGAAGCGCACGCTTCTGATGATATTATTTTCATCAAGCTGAATTTCGATGGAGCGGGAGCAAACTCTTTTTGTTTTATAAATAATCTGCATTGTGATCACCCTTGTTCTTATGAAAAAGACCGATGCAAAGAGCATCGGTCCTGAAAATAATCAGTCGCTTGTATAGGGGAGAAGTGAAAGATATCTTGCACGCTTGATAGCAACTGTAAGCTCACGCTGATGACGAGCGCAAGTACCGGTTACTCTGCGG